>JBGSOE010000082.1:0-18775 GCA_041739295.1 Thiohalobacterales bacterium
GGAATCACCCCGGACGAATTGGTAACCTTTCAACAGCAGGTCGAGACCCTGCATGTGAGTCCAGCACTGCTCGACTATGTCCAGGACTTGCTCGCACTGTCGCGACAATCCGATCGTTTCGTGGCCGGCCTATCACCCCGCGCCGGTCTCGGTTTGCTACGCGCCGCCCGCGCCTGGGCCTTTCTAGAGGAACGTAATCATGTGCTTCCAGAGGATGTTCAAGCGGTTCTGCCTGCGGTTGTTGGTCACCGCTTGCGCGCCCGAGGTAGCCTGACGGAAAGCAGGGGCGCCGACATGCTGGCCGCCTTCATGGAACAGCCGATACCCTAACCCCTTTTAAAACAGTGGTTAAAATCTATTAATATTATTACTCTATATATTTAGAGTTTACTATTTATTTAGGCAACTCATTTAAATGTTCAGCGCCGCCAGATTTTCTGCCAGCTTTTTCCATCCCTGGAAGACCCTGTTCCAGAACCGGACAGGGCGGGCGGCGGGCTCGGCCTGGATCGATCTGCAGCCCCACCGCATCTTCATCCTGCCGACCCGGGCCGGGCTGGGGTTTGCCGGTTTGCTGCTGGTGATGCTGCTTGGGGCGATCAACTACAGCAACAATCTGATCTTCGGTCTGACCTTTCTACTCGCCGGGCTAGGTCTGGTCACCATGTTGCACACTTACCGCAACCTCGCTCACCTCCAGTTGCGGGCCGGCCAGGGGCGCCCCGGTTTCGTCGGCGAGCAGCTCGGCTTCCAGCTCTGGCTGTGCCCCGGTGACGGTCGTCCGCGCCACGCTATAAAGCTCAATGCCGGCAAGGCGGCGGCGCTCACCCACGTGTCCGTAAAGAGCAATGACGTCTGGCTACACCTTGAGGCCGAGCAACGCGGCCCGCTGCCGCTCGGTGTCGTCACCGTCAGCAGCACCTACCCTTTGGGCCTGTTTCGCACTTGGTCACGAGTCGCGTTTGAACATAGCGAACTCGCCTATCCGGCCCCAGCTCGCCCAGGACCGCCACCACCAACCCTGGCCAAGGGAGAACACCAGGCGGGCATTCAACATGCCGGGACGGAAGATTTTCGTGGGCTGCGCGCCTACCGGCCAGGCGACTCTCTCCGCCATGTGCATTGGAAGGCGCTCGCACGCGAACAAGGTCTATTGACCAAAGAATTCGGCAGCAACCAAGCACGGTCCTGCTGGCTGGATTTCGCCAGCACGCCAGAGCAAGACATAGAGGCTCGCTTGCAGCGCCTTTGTCGTTGGATTCTCGAAGCGGAGCGTGCCCAGCACAGTTACGGATTACGCCTACCAACGCTGTCCGTCTCGCCGGCGCGCGGCAATGCCCATCGCGACCGCTGCCTCGCCGCACTTGCGACCTTTGGGGTGTCCGCGTGATGACGCCGGCACTTTGGCACCCGCGTCCGCACCAATGGTGGGGGCTGGGCCTGGCGCTGACACTGAGTGCCGCACCGCATCTGCTGCGCCTGCCAATCTGGCTGTCCGCCATCTGGGTCCTGGCTGTGGGTTGGCGACTGAGTCTGGGAGTGCAAGGCCGCGCTATGCCGGCACTGGTGATCCGTCTGCTCTTGACCCTTGCTGCCGGCGTGGCGCTCTATCTCTATTTCGGCACGGTGTTGGGACGCGACGCCGGCAGCGCGCTGCTGGTCATCATGGTTGGCCTGAAGTTACTGGAGTTGAAGCAACGGCGTGATGCCACGCTGCTCATCCTGCTCAGCTATCTGTTGCTGGCAATCCAGTTCATGTTCAGCCAGGCCATTGCCCAGGTGGTGTATACGACAGCCGCTGTGCTTGGCATAACCGGCATCTGGGTGACGCTCAATAATCCGCTGGATGAACGCTCTTGGCGCGTGGATATGCTGATCGCAGCGCGCTTGTTGGGCCAGGCCGTGCCGCTCACGGTGATCCTATTCGTACTGTTTCCACGCTTACCCGGCCCGCTTTGGTCGCTGCCCTCGGATGCGCACGCTGCCCGCACGGGCCTCAGTGGCGAAATGGAACCCGGTCGCATCAGTCAGCTTGCTCTATCGAGTGCGGTCGCCTTCCGTGCCGATTTTGCGGGCCACATTCCGCCTCCGGCGCAGCGCTACTGGCGTGGACCGGTGTTTGAAATGACCGACGGGCGGCGCTGGTGGGGCAGCACGGAACCATATGCCAGCAACACTACACGCGCTCTTCCTTTCCAACCGGCAGGTGAGGCGTATCGATACGTACTCACACTGGAGCCCAATGGTGGCGCCTGGCTACCGGCACTGGAATTAGCCACCAGCATACCGGCGGATGTAGAGCGCCTACCCACCTTAGAGCTCAAGGCCAAGCGTCCCATCGATGTGTTACGTCGAGACGCCTTCATCTCTTACCCAATCTTTCAAATCACTGCCGCGACTGACGCAGAGCTGCGGCGCAATCTGCGCTTACCGAACACGCTCAGTGAACGCACCCGGCAATTGGCGCAGCATTGGCGCAATTCTGTGCGCTCAGATCGTGAAGTCATAGACGCGGCGCTGCACTATTTCCATACCGAGCCCTTCGTTTATACCTTGGAACCGCCGTTGCTCGGCGCTAACCCAATTGACGAATTTCTGTTCGAGACCCGGCGTGGATTCTGCGAACACTATGCTTCTGCCTTTACGCTCTTGATGCGCAGCGCCGGGATCCCTGCGCGTGTTGTCACCGGCTATCAAGGTGGCGAGCTGAATCCACTCGGTGGTTATCTGATCGTGCGCCAATCCGATGCACATGCTTGGGTAGAGTTATGGCTGGATGAGGCGGGCTGGGTACGCTTTGATCCCACCGCAGCGGTTGCGCCGGAACGTGTTGAGCACCGTATCGATTTGGATCTGGCACGCAACGGAGACGCGGTACGTTTTCAATTTGACGAGGATGGCCTGCTAGCACGTGGACTACGCAGCACGCGGTTTGCCTTGGACGCCCTCAACAATGGCTGGAATCAATGGGTGCTCAGTTATGGGCCGCAACGGCAACAGGATCTGCTGTCGCGTCTGGGCCTACGCAATACCAGTTGGCGTGAACTGGCCTGGGGTTTGCTGTTTGGGATAGGGGCCGCACTGGGTGTGCTTGCCTTGCTGTTATTGCGCCGAGTACCGCCCAAGCGCGATCCGATTTGCGAACTCTATGCACGGTTCCGGAAACGATTGGCACAGCAGGGATTGATGTCACAACCAAATGAAGGTCCGCAGACCTTGCTGATGCGCGTCGAACAGGCGCAGTTGCCGTCGACTGCAACGGCGCGGCGTATCACCGAACTCTATGTCGAGCTGCGCTATGCGCCGCATCCCGACACAACTCTGGTTGCGGAACTGCGGCGCGCTGTGAACAACTTCAATACTCGCTGAACACTATCCCGCCTTATGATGACTGGGACGCTGCAGTGCGGCCTCAACCTGTGCGCGCTTATCCACACCCACAAGGTTTTCGATCAAGGCCAGCGCAAAATCCATTGCCGTACCAGGTCCACGCGAAGTGATGATCTTGCCATCCTGGACCACGGCCTCTTCGCGATAGTCCATACCTGGCACGCTAATCTTATCCAGTACGCCGGGAAAACTAGTGGCCTTACGATTCTTCAACAGACCATTGCTGGCCAATACTTTAGGCGCGGCACAGATGGCAGCCACATAACCATCAGCGGCAGCAGTGCGTGTCAGTAATGCATGCAGGCGCGGATCCTGATCTAGATGGTCGGCGCCGGGTAGACCACCTGGCAGGACGATCATATCGAAGTCACGCTCGGTCACTTTATCCAACGTGGTATCAGGGATAAGAACCGTTCCGCGCGAGGCGCGCACCGGCTGCGCATCCAGACCGGCGGTGATGACCTCAATGCCAGCGCGCCGTAACAGGTCAATAATCGTGACCGCTTCCAGCTCTTCACAACCTTGCGCTAGGGGAACAAGGACGCTCGCCATTGTGAATCCCTCTCTTGTTGGCGTTGCACCAAACGGGCGACAGGAACCAGTGTAACACCGTGTTCAGATAACAGTGCGAGTTCACGCTGCAGCACGGCAAGTGTCGACGGACGCGGATGACCGATACCCAGTGCGCTACCGTTGCGGCGCGCCAGTCCAATTAAGCGCAGGAATTCCTGGTGCACGGCTTCAGGTGCCGGGTCGTCATCCAAAAACACATCACGCGCGACACTGGGCACGCTGTTTTCGAAAGCGATCTGCCGTGCCACAGTATATTTCGTGGTACGGCTGTCAACGAAAAACCATTTCTGATCATTGCGCAAGGCGCGCATCAGCCACAGCATGTGGCCGGGATGTCGCGTCAGCAAACTGCCCATATGATTGTTGATGCCGCTGACGTGCGGTACCCGCGCAATATCCGTCTGCAGAGTAGTGACTAATTCTTGCTCAGTCATATCCAAGGTAAGGCCGCCGGGATCAAGGATATGGCCATCGACTGTCGCCATTGGCAAATGCAGCATGACTTCTTTGTTGCGACTGTGGGCGAGCAACGCAAGCTTATGTGTATAGGCCGCGTAGGGCAGGAAGGAACAGGCCACAGGACCGGGCAACTGTGTGACGTGTTGACCGGCCTCGAGGCGACCGCCCATGTCATCAATGATAATAGCGATTTCCGGGGCGTGGCCCGGAACAGCCACCGGGGCCGGTGGCAGGCTACCGTTGGCAGCCACCCCGCGTGCCCCGATCAGGCACAGCAGGGTAACCATACTGATAAGATACCTGCTACGCAGGCTGGGGATGATCTGTGAAAGGCGCAATGCGCCTGAGATCACCGTTCGCTTTCCTTCTGGATGGCCAGGCCCTTGAGCAGGTTCAGGGCTTCATACAACTGATAATCACTGCGCGACAGAGATTCCTCCGGCTGTTTGGCATCCTTGTCACCCTTGCCCTTCACGTCAGTCTTCTCAGGCTTGCCGTTGCCGTTCTGCAAATGGCCACTCAGATCAGCCTCTTTGATCGTATCAAAGGGGGCTTCTGCCTCGGCCACGCGTACATTATCCAACTCGATATCAGGCACGATACCTTCGGCCTGAATCGAACGGCCACTCGGCGTGTAATAACGCGCCGTGGTGAGTTTCACGGCCGTGTCGTTGCTCAACGGCACGATAGTCTGTACCGAGCCTTTACCGAAGGTGCGCGTACCGACCACGATCGCACGGTGATGATCCTGCAACGCGCCGGCGACAATTTCAGAAGCGGATGCCGAACCCTGATTCACCAGCACCACCAGCGGCGCTCCGTTGGTCACATCATCCGGTGTGGCATTGAAGCGTAACCGCGAATCGGCAATCCGACCTTCTGTGTAAACGATCAAACCTTTGTCGAGGAAGGCGTCCGATACCGCTACCGCGCCGTTAAGCACACCGCCGGGGTTATTGCGCAAATCCAATACTAGACCGCGCAGCTTACCTTCCTTCTTAAGGGCATCAACTGCTTCGACCAAATTGTCTGCCGTGGTGGCCTGGAACTGTGAAATACGCACATAGCCGAAGCCGTCAGCGAGCATGCGCTGTTTGACGCTCTTCACTTTGATCACATCGCGAGTGACAGTAATCTTGAGCGGCTTTTCCTGACCTTCGCGCACGATAGTAAGAATGATGTCCGTGCCGGGCTTGCCGCGCATGATCTTGACCGCATCGTTCAAACTCATGCCTTTCACGGGCGTATCGTCAAGGCGGATGATCAGGTCTCCAGACTCCACGCCAGCGCGCTGCGCTGGTGTGTCGTCGATGGGCGCGATAACTTTGACGAAGCCGTCCTCCATGCCAACTTCGATACCCAGTCCACCGAATTCGCCAGAGGTTCCGACCTGCAGCTCTTTGAACTGTTCCTGGTCGAGATAAGCTGAATGCGGATCGAGGCCCGTCAACATCCCGCGAATGGCATTCTCCAGCAGCACCTTGTCTTCGACCGGCTCGACATAATCAGCCTTGATGCGGGCGAACACATCACTGAAGCTGCGCAGCTCTTCGAGCGGCAGTGCATTCTGTGGCGCTTCGCGCTCGGCAAACACGCCGTGGCCGATACTCAGCGACACACCCAGCACCAGGCCGGTGACCACTAGTGCAACTTTCTGTCTTTGGGGATTCATGGGACTTCCATTTTCCGGGCGCTGCCGGCCTCGCTGAGAAATGATCTTTCGATTATCGGCCGGATGCAGCCGAACTTATATGTACAACAGCCTGTAAAAGCGGACAAGACCATAGCACAGCCTGCCCATGAGCGGAACGCACTCAGCGCCCCGCCTGGGTAGTACTGGGTTTGCCGGCGCACCATTTTGCTGGGTTTATAGGCTCACCCTTGTGACGCAATTCAAAATAAACGCCGGTCCGTGCCATGCCGCCAGTGTCGCCGACGCTGGCAACGACATCACCCGGCGCGACCCACTCTCCGACCTGTTTGAACAAGGCCTGGTTGTGGCCGTACAAAGTCATGTAATTGTCACCGTGATCAATAATGATCAGTAAACCGAAACCTCGCAGCCAATCGGCAAAGGCAACCCGCCCACGTGCCACGGCGTGAACCTCCCGGCTTGCCGGTGCCGCGATAAAGGCGCCGCGCCAACGCAGATTACCGACCTCCCGAGCATCGCCGTAATTGGCCACCAGTTGCCCGGACACTGGCCAAGGTAATTTACGCTGGAGTTTGGCGAAAGGCTGGTGTTGCCCGCCGCTGGGGGCGAGGTCGGCTAGGGCACTCTGCAGATCTTTGAGGAGCTTTTCCAGACGCTTTTCGTCTTTCTGCATCTGCGCTAACTGGCCACCTTGATCACGAATCTCGGTCTGCAGCTTGCTCAACAGGGCCTCACGACGTAGCCGTTCCTGATCAAGCTCGACCATTTCCGCACTCTGCTGCGTCTCCGCCTGTGTCAATGCTTCACGTTGCGCACCGATGTCCTGTTGGAGTTGATCAAGCTGGTGCAACATGGCTTCAACTTTGCCAATACGCGCCAGACGCGCCTGATTGAGATATCGGTAGTAGGTGAGGGCGCGCCCGAAGCGTGCCGGGTCTTCCTGATTGAGCAACAGCTTGACCTGTTCCTGTCGGCCAAGCATGTAGGCTGCACGCAATTGACGCGCCAGTAGCTGGCGCTCACCTTCTAATTCGGAATTGGTATTGGCGTAGCTGTCTTGCAGTTCGTTGAGGCGGCGCTCACCGTCACGCAGCTGCCCCTTCACCTCGCGCAGATTGCTGTTGAGGTGACCGATGCGCTCCTCGACCTCGCGCACCTGGCGCGCCAAGGTAGATTCCTGAGTCCGTGAGGTTTGCAGTTGCTGCTGCAGAGTACCCATACGCTCGCGCAACTTGGTGAGTTCGGCATTAGTCTGCTGTGGATCATCGGCAGCTTCACAGGGAGCGACGCTCAGAACTGATGCCGTCAGCAATAACAGGGCCGCGCATTGGTTTACTTGCAAGCGTAAATCAGGCGCCACGGCGCTCCACTTGAACAGCGGTTTGCAGCTCCACCAGAGATCTGCCGGACATTTCCGGCGGCTGAGGCAATCGCATCAGGCTGAGCATCGTCGGCGCGACATCGCACAGTGCGCCATTGGAATTGAACTGTGC
This sequence comes from Thiohalobacterales bacterium, assembly GCA_041739295.1. Classification (GTDB taxonomy): domain Bacteria; phylum Pseudomonadota; class Gammaproteobacteria; order Thiohalobacterales; family Thiohalobacteraceae; genus JAHJQQ01. Next base: position 7,570 of record JBGSOE010000082.1, read on the forward strand.
TGGGCGCCCGACATATATCAACGGCACCAGATTACTGGTGTGCGCGGTATGCGCCTGTCCGGTGTCATCGCCTCGCATCTTCTCGGCATTACCATGATCGGCCGTGATCAACATTTCGCCGCCGGTCTTCTGCAAAGATTGCTCGATGCGCGCCAAGCACTGATCCAGGGCCTCGATGGCCTTGACCGCCGCGTCGAAATTCCCGGTGTGCCCGACCATGTCTGGGTTGGCGTAGTTGCAGATGATGACGTCGTACTTGCCGCCCTCAATTGCCTCAATCAAATGATCGGTGACCAGCGCCGCATTCATCTCTGGCTGAAGATCATAGGTTGCGACCCGTGGCGAGGGTACCAGGATACGATCTTCACCTTCGAAGGGCTCTTCCACGCCGCCATTGAAGAAGAATGTCACGTGCGCGTATTTCTCAGTCTCGGCCAGTCGTAACTGGCGCATACCCATACCCGATACATAGCTACCGAACACGTTTTGCAAGCGTTCGGCCGGAAAGGCCACTGGTATGTCGAATTCAGAATTATATTCAGTGAGACTTACGAACCGCCCAAGATGCGGGACCACCTCACGCACGAAGCCGTCGAAATTGGGCTCGATGAACGGGCGGGTAATCTGACGCGCACGATCGGAACGATAATTCATGAAGATCATGACATCACCATCTTCGACACGAACCGGCAGTTCACCCGGTGGCACAATCGCCGTGCCCTTTACGAATTCATCGCCTTCGTCCCGGGCATAGGCCATGTTCAAGGCCTCCAGCGCGGAACTTGCCTGGAACGCGCCCTTGCCTTGAGTAATCAAATCATACGCGGCCTGAACCCGTGGCCAGCGATGATCGCGGTCCATGGCGTAATAACGGCCGATGATCGAGGCGAAACAGCCGCCTCCACATTCGGCGAATTTGTCATCCATCAGCTGTAACGAGGACGTGGCACTGCGCGGCGGAGTATCTCGGCCATCGAGAAAGGCATGCAGATAGACCTTCTGCGCACCACGCTTGACGGCGAGTTCCACCATAGCGTGGATATGTGCCTCGTGGCTGTGGACACCACCGGCTGAGAGCAGACCTAGGATATGTACTGCGCGGCCGTTGGTAATCGCCAGATCCACCGCATCGGTCAGCGTTTTATTTTTGAAAAATGAACCGGTCTTGATGGACCGACTGACGCGAGTGAATTCCTGGTAAACCACACGGCCGGACCCGAGATTGAGGTGCCCCACCTCGGAATTACCCATCTGATCTGCGGGTAAACCGACTGCGGCACCTGAGGTGCGAATCAAGGTATGCGGATATTGCGCCCATAACCTATCCCATACCGGTTTGCGTGCGGCCGCAATGGCATTGAAATGAGTGTCTTCCGAGTAGCCCCATCCGTCCAGAATGACCAGGACCATGGGCTTGGGGATTGCTGACATGCTATCGCTCTACCGTTCCTGCTAGAGATTTAGAATAAGTCTAACCTGAATTGACGTGCTTCACCACACAGCGGCGATGAACACTCATCGAACGCATACACCGACGTTGTCAGGTTCCTTAAAAGGTTTATTATTGTATAGTGTTTTAATAATGAAAGGCAGTGTGGGTCACGATGACGATATACGATGCACACCCAGTTTGTTCCCTGCGCCGACTCCCGCTTGAGGTGGACCTGATGAGTGTAGATATGATCCACGAAGATCTGATCACCCAAGACGACGACATCGAGCGGGCGTCACGCTCGCTCAAGGCCATGTCTCATCCACTGCGGCTGAAAATCCTCTGCACGCTAGGGGATCAGGAAGTCAGTGTGCAGGATATCGTGGAACATGTAGGCACATCCCAGAGCAATATCTCCCAGCATCTGGCGATTCTGCGTGACAAGGGTATCCTGGCTTCGCGTAAGGATGCCAACCGGGTTTTTTATCGGGTTGGCGATTCCCGCACCCTGCGCTTGATTGGTATGATGCGCGACGTGTTTTGTTCGCGGCAGTAATACTCGCTTCATAGTGCAAACTCCTGCTTCACACTGCCATTGGGCTGTTATCTATGCCCATTGCACTCTACAATCTCTGGTCTTACACGCCTGCTTTCGGATAACCCAGTTGCATGAATACCCTCAGCCGCTTGACTGAATTTGTCACGAATCACTGGGCGTTGAGCCTCGCCTTTGTCGGCATCAGCGCATTGCTGATCCTCAACGAAATACGCACCCGCCTGTACGGTGCACCACAGCTGGGGCCGCACGCCGCCACCCAGACCCTGAATGCCGATGGCGCCGTGGTTCTGGATGTACGCGAGGAAAACGAATACAAACAAGGCCACCTCGCCAACGCCGTGCATATCCCGCTGGGTCAGCTGGGCAAACGACTCCACGAACTTGAAAAATTCCGTGACCAAACCCTGGTGGCTTATTGCCGCACCGGTAATCGCTCCAACAGCGCCGCCAGCCTGTTACGCAAGCAGGGCTTCACCAGCGTGTTCAACTTGGCCGGGGGCATCGTCGCCTGGCAGAATGCCAATCTCCCGGTAACCAGAAAATAACGATCGCTATGCCAGATGTCGTGATGTACAGCACCGGATTCTGCCCCTACTGCGTGCGTGCACGTATGTTATTGGACCGTAAGGGCGTGAACTACACCGATATCCGCGTGGATCTGGAGCCACAGCTGCGTGAGGAAATGATTCGCCGCAGCGGCCGCACCAGTGTCCCGCAGATATTTATCGATGACTTCCATGTCGGCGGCTGTGACGACATGTTTGCCCTGGAAAATCAAAGCAAACTCGACCCACTGCTGAGCGCCGCAGGCTGAATCTTTGGCAGCTAGCCACAGGTAGCTGGAGTCCAGATACCCGCTGCGCCGCACCATGAACAATCTGGCATAATGGCCGGCAACCATCAGAGCAGCCCCTAGGCCACCAGTAACAACATCCGATTCACCATCTAATATGGAAAACACCATGGCAGAGCAGAATGCAGAGGCCGACCAGAAAAATTTCGGCATCCAGAAAATCTATGTGAAGGACATGTCCTTCGAGACCCCCAATACCCCTGCCGTTTTTACGATGGACTGGAAGCCGGAGATCAATCTGGAACTGACCACCCAGGCCAGCAAGATTGCCGAGGGCATTCATGAGGTTGTGCTTTCTCTCACCGTAACCGCCAAATTGGGTGACAACACGGCCTACCTGGCCGAAGTGCAGCAAGCCGGAATATTCGCTATGCAAGGTTTTCCTGAGGCGGAGCTCGCGCCGATGATCGGCGCCTTCTGCCCCGGCACGCTATATCCCTACGCGCGTGAAACCGTGTCTGACCTAGTCGCGCGCGGTGGTTTCCCGCAACTGGTGCTTGCTCCGATCAATTTCGACGCCCTGTTTGCACAGCAGATCCAGAAAGTGCGGGCACAGGTGGCCGACCCCAACCAGCCCCAACACTGATACATACCACGCGCATGACCGCACCACGCCCCATTGCCGTTCTCGGTACCGGCTCCTGGGGTACGGCGCTGGCCATTCTGCTGGCTCGCAATGGTCACGCAGTACGCCTGTGGGGAAATGAGCCGCCGGTCATGGCCGAGCTGGCGCGCGCGCGGCGCAATGTGCGCTATCTACCGGACGCCCCCTTCCCTGACGGCATTGTCATCCATGATGACCTCGATGCCGCACTCGCCGACCAAGCCGATGTGTTGGTTGTGGTTCCCAGTCACGCCTTTCGTGAGGTCTTGAACCGCCTCGGGCCCCGGCTTTCGTCAGGCATTGCACTGGCCTGGGCCACCAAAGGCTTGGAAATGGCCTCGGGTAAACTGCTGCATGAGGTGGCTGAAGAGGTACTGCCCACTGGCTTGCCTCACGCTATCATCTCCGGACCGACCTTCGCGCGCGAGGTCGCGGCCGGTCTGCCGACCGCCGCCACGGTCGCGGGCAGTGACATGGGTGTTGCGGAACACTTCGCCGCGCTGCTGCGCGGCACCAGCTTCCGTGCCTATACCAGTCATGACCTTATCGGCGTCGAAATCGGCGGTGCGTTGAAAAACGTACTGGCCATCGCCGCCGGCATCTCCGATGGCCTGGGCTTCGGCGCCAACAGTCGCGCCGCACTCATCACTCGCGGCCTCGCCGAAATGATCCGCCTCGGTGAGGCGTTGGGCGGTCAACGCGAAACCTTTATGGGCCTGGCCGGTGTCGGTGACCTAGTCCTGACCTGCACCGACGATCAGTCGCGTAATCGGCGCATGGGTCTGGCACTTGGTCGCGGCCAATCCCGCAACAAAGCCCACAAGACCATCGATCAAGTGGTCGAAGGCGTCGATACTGCACGCGAGATTCATAAGCTGGGCAAACAACACAACGTTGATCTACCCATCACCGAACAGGTCTATCAAGTGCTGTATGAAAATCTCGATCCGCATGAAGCCGTGCAGACGCTACTGGCGCGGGAACCTAAGGCGGAGACGGAATAAACCGCTTTTTACCGCGAACGCACGCTTAGAAAATCAAAAACATTAGCCATGGAAAACATAGGCCACACGGTCAGAGCTTACCATGGCCACAAAATCCACTAGCGTGACTACATAGTTTGCTTCAGGGAGTCTCTGATTAAATAACTAAACCGTCATTCCGGCGCATGCCGGAATGACGAATTATTTAGAGTTTCCTTGGTGGATTTCGTGGCTGACGAAGTGATGTCGGTATTTCCGTGTTTTCCGTGGCTAGATTTTACGGATGTCCCTTCGCGTTAATAATCGTATAAACCGCATTTGCCACGGAATCACACGGATAAACACGGACCAGATCATAAGCTTCACGCCGGCACCGCCATCACCCGCAAGGTGGTGAATAGTCGCTCCAGGAAGGCACAGTGTTTCAGCGCCTTCCGTGTGTTTCCGTGGCTGAAATGATTTTTTAGGATAATGCCTTACCCACCACCCGCAAACCCCAACTGCCGCCAAGCTTCATATACCACCACAGCGACGCTGTTCGACAGATTGAGACTGCGGACATTAGGCCGCATAGGCAGACGCAACACCCGCTCGGGCGGCAGACTGGCAAGCAGATCGGCGGGCAACCCACGCGTCTCGGGACCAAACAACAAGGCATCACCCTCGGCAAACTGCACCTGGTCATGGCGCTGCGTGCCGTGCGTGGACATGGCAAACAGCCGCGCTGGCTGAACGCTGGTCATAAACGCATCGAGATCCGCGTGTTCGCGCAGCTCAGCCCATTCGTGATAATCCAGACCGGCGCGTTTGAGTTTGCTGTCATCCAGCGCGAATCCGAGCGGATGAATCAGGTGCAAACGGCTGCCGGTGTTGGCGCAAAGGCGTATGATATTGCCGGTATTGGGCGGAATCTCCGGCTGATACAGGACAACATGAAACATAATCAAATAGCCACTAAATCCACGAAACCCACGAAAGTGTTCGCATAATACCTTTTTGGTGGGTTTCGTGGGTTTAGTGGCCATACTCTCCGAAGCAGGCACATGACGACTGAAGATCGAAACAAACTGGCGATCACTTTCTGCGGCATGCGTTTCGACTCGCCGCTCGTGCTGCTGTCCGGCTGCGTCGGCTTCGGTGAGGAATACACCCGTATCGCCGGTTTCTCCAACCGCGATGTGGGCGCCATCTGTCTGAAGGGCACCACCGAAAAGCCGCGCCTGGGCAACCCGCCGCACCGGGTCTATGAAACTCCGGACGGCATGCTCAATGCTATCGGCCTGCAGAATCCCGGTGTCGATACGGTGGTTGATGACATTCTGCCGACCTTGGATTTCACCGAGACGCGCTTTATCGCCAACGTTTCCGGCTCCACGATCGAGGAATATTTCAACGTCACCAAACGCTTTGACGACTCGCCCATCGACGCCATTGAGATCAACATCTCCTGCCCGAACGTGAAAGAGGGCGGGGTTGCCTTCGGCAATGACCCGGACATGTCGGCGCGCGTCGTGGAAGCCTGTCGCAAAGCAACCAAGAAACCGCTCATCACCAAGCTATCGCCGAACCAGACCAACATCGCTGAGAATGCGCGCCGCTGTATCGAGGCCGGCACCGACGGCTTCGCTGTCATCAACACACTGATGGGTATGGCCGTCGATGTCGAAACCCGCCGGACCGTGATCGGTAACAATCAAGGCGGGCTATCTGGCCCGGCCATCAAACCCATCGCCTTACTGAAGGTCCATCAGGTGGCGCAGGTCTGCCGGGCTCACAATATTCCCATCATTGGCCAGGGCGGCATCACCACCGTCAATGACGCGCTGGAATTCCTAATTGCCGGCGCCAGCGCCGTCGGTGTCGGCACGGCACTGTTCTACGACCCGCTGGTCTGCCAGAAACTCAATGCCGGCATCGTCGCCTACCTGGATCGGCATATGTTAAGTAACGTCAGTCAATTGACTGGCACTCTGCAGCTCCAGGGTCAACCGCTGGCCAGCGGTCCCGCTAGCGCCTGCGGGACCTGATTACCAGCCCTAACCGTCTGTATTATTTATTAAATATTTCCTACCGCCCAACCTAATACCGGGCCCAGCCCCCCATGGTCCGAACCTTGCTTCTCCCTGTTCACACCCTTTAAGAACCGGGAGCCTTGGCTATGTACGGAAAGCACTTCGGACTGGAATCACCGCCGTTCCGCATTACCCCTGATACGCGCCGCTTTTATGCAGGCGCGCAGCGCGGGGCCGTGCTGGAAGCGCTGGCCTATGCCGTTGAAAAAGGGGAAGGAATCGTCAAGCTCACCGGCGAAGTCGGCAGCGGCAAGACCATGTTGTGCCGAATGCTGGCCGACCGGCTGGCCGCAACCGTGGACGTGGTTTATCTGGCCAACCCCAGCTTAAAACGCGAGGACGTGCTGCAAGCGGTTGCCCTGGATCTGAAACTGCCCACCGACGGTGGGCGTGTCGCGCTTCTGAATGCCTTGCAGGATTACCTGTTACAACGCCATGCCGAAGGACGCCGCGTGGCCGTGTTTGTGGAAGAGGCGCAGGGCATGGACCTGGACGCCCTGGAAGAGATCCGCTTCCTATCCAATCTGGAAACCAACGAAGACAAACTGCTACAGATCGTCATGTTCGGGCAGCCCGAACTCGACGACCACCTGGCCGTGCATGCGGTGCGCCAGCTGCGCGACCGCATTACCCACAGCTTTACGCTACCGCCGCTGAGTCTTGCCGATATCCGCGACTACATCCCGTTCCGCCTGCGCGCAGCGGGTTACCAAGGCGGTGATCCGTTAACACCCATGGCCTATCGATTGCTGGCGCGCGCCTCCAAGGGGCTGCTCCGACGCATCCATATTCTGGCCGACAAGGCCCTGCTGGCGGCCTATGCCGACGGCGTCAGGCAGGTACAACGGCGGCATATGCGCCGTGCCCTGTCCGACAGCGAATTCGCTTCAGGCCGATCAATAATGTTACCGCAGCCCTGGGCCGTCGCTGCCGGCGCGGTCATGATCGCCGTCGCTGCAGTCACCTATGCGGTTATGCCGCACCCGGCAGCGCTGCCCTCCGTGGCTGAACTGGTCAAGATTCAACCTGCAGCGGGCGTCGCCGCAACCACAGCCATCAAGGCTGCGGACATTGCACAGACTGCCGATGTGACACCGAGCATCGAACCGCCATTGTCGCGCGTGGTTGCCTCACCGTCCCGGTCAGCCGTAGAGATTCCGCAACCGCAATCAGCAGCGGATTCCACCTTGGTGGCACGCATCGCCGCGGCGCAGGACTGGCTGAGCCGTGATGACACCGCCGGTTTTACCATCCAGATCATGACCAGTGACGACGTTGAAGCAGCACCGCTGGAACGCTTTCTGCTCAACCCGGCCCTGAAGGGACATCTTGATCAGGTGTACATCGCACCGACCGTGGTCAATGGCACGCAACGCTGGTCGGTGCTCTACGGCAGTTTCAATAACTATGCCGACGCGCAGCAAGCCATCAGTACAATTCCGAAAGCGCTAAAGGCTCACGGCCCGTATATGCGCTCCCTCTCGGCTGTCAAAAAGGAGGCGACCAGCCACGGGCTGCTCGCACAGCAAAACCTATGACACACCCCCATCGCACGCTCTGGATATCCGCCCTGCTCGCAGCGCAGATCAGCTTGCCCGGTTGCGCACCGACACCGCTACGCGAGGATCATGGTCATATCGATGGTCCGGCGGCGAACACAGCGGATATCCCTGCGCCGGTGCAGCGCGTGCCGATGTTAGAGCCGCCGCGTGCAACCGCACCACAGGAAACCTATAGCGTGGTCGTCACCGACGTGCCGGTGCGGGACATGCTGTTCGCCCTGGCGCGTGACGCCAAGATCAATGTCGACGTGCATCCCAGCGTCACCGGCAACGTCACCCTGAACGCCATCGATCAAACCTTGCCACAACTACTTGACCGCATTGCGCGTCAGGCCGACGTACGCTTTACCCAGGAAGGTGACACCTTGCAGGTGGAACCCGATGCGCCGTTCCTGCGCAACTACAAAGTCGACTATGTAAACATGGCGCGCGATAACACCAGCAGCGTCAGTGTGGCAACCCAGATTGCGACCACTGGTGCAGCGGCGGTGGGCGATACTGGCGGTAGTGGTGGTGGCAACAACAACTCCACCACCTCCGTCACCAGCACCTCCAATCAGCAGTTCTGGAGAACGCTGGAACACAATGTGCGTGCCATCCTCGGCGACGCCGGCAGTGCCGATGCCTCAGAAGGGTCCACCGCAGTCATCGTCAATGCCGAGTCCGGCATCATCAGCGTGCGCGCCACCACACGCGAGCATCAACAGATCCAAGCCTTCATCGATCAGGTGCAGGTCAACGCTCAGCGCCAGGTGCTGATTGAAGCCACCGTGGTCGAAGTCAAACTCAACGATGATTATCAATTGGGCGTGGATTGGACTCTAATCGCCAGCGGCGCCGGCTGGAGCGTCAATCAGTCGTTACTCGGACCCAGCCAGACCCAAATACCTTTCTCACTGTTGAGCTATGCCGATCCGGATACCAGCCTCGGCAACACCAGCACCACCGTCGGTATGCTGCGCAAATTTGGCGATGTAAAGGTGCTGTCCAGCCCGAAGATCATGGCCATCAATAACCAGACAGCACTGCTCAAGGTGGTCGACAACCTGGTGTATTTCACTATCGAAGCGGAAACCACCTCCACGGACAGTGGCTTCAACACCACCTACACCAGTGTTGTGCATACCGTACCGGTCGGCTTCGTCATGAGCGTAACGCCGCAGATCAATGACACGGACACTGTGATCCTGAATATCCGCCCGACCATCTCGCGGGTCATCAGCTTCGTGCAGGACCCGAATCCCGCACTGGGTGATGTCGAGAGCAGCGTGCCGCAAATTCAAGTCCGTGAAATGGACTCGTTACTACGCATCAATTCCGGCCAGACTGCTGTGCTCGGCGGCTTGATCCAGGATGCTGTGGACCTCAGCCGCGTCGGCACACCCGTGTTGTCGGAACTGCCCGGCATCGGTGATGCCTTCAGCTACCGTAACAACCGTGTGAGCAAAACCGAGCTGGTGATATTCCTGCGTCCTCGTGTCATCCGTGACGCCAGCGTCACGAGCGACCTGTCTGACTATCAGCAGTACATGCCGAATCAGCAGCAAATATCCTCTGAACCGGAGCGGCTGACGAAACCGCTGCATCCATCAGGAAGCGGCTCATGAGTCTGTTGATGGATGCGCTAAAGCAGGCGGAACACGCCAAGCGCGGAACACAATCTGAAAACCCACCGCGCGTACCACCGACGGTGCAAGCGCCTGTGGACGAGACACCCACAAGCATGGCGGAACTCAGTCTCACGCCGGTAGAGTCCAGTGCGACGCCTGCTGCACTGGCACCGCCGGTTATCTCGATTGAACGGGAGACTGCCCCGCATCTGCAACTGGCGACGACCCCGGATCCAAAGCCGGAGCCGGAAACGCCCAGCGCGCCTCCCGTGGTAAAAACCGAACCCAAGCCCGACACATCAGAGCCAACCAGCACGCTTGCACCGGCCAAAACCGATCACCATAACGCCCAAGCAGCCGCGCGTATCCTGGCCGCAAGTGCCTCACGGCATGAGACACAACGGCGCCGCAACCTGATTGGCCTGATCGGCTTGGGTGCGATGCTGGTCATCGCGATTGGAAGTTATTACTACTATGCAACGCTCGCGCAAAACACGCCCTATTTAAGCGTGGCACAGCCACCAGCCATGGCCAGCGTCGACAGTACCCAGGCGAACGATGCCGCGCCGGACAATGTTGCTCAGGCCGTACCTGCCCTACTCGATATTGTCCCGCCCAAACAGACCACCTGGCAGGATGGCCCGCCGCCACCCGAACCACTCATCACACAGGATTGGGAACCGGCGCCTATAGATCCACGCGTGTTGCGCGGCGAACAGCCATTGCCCATCGCCGATCAGGGTACTGACACTGCGCCGGCTGCAACACCCGCCGCCAGCATCCGCATCACGCGTACTACGGCGCCGAATCAGGTAAACCTGGATCTGCAAACCGCCTATGCTGATTTTCAAGCCGGTCGCCTCGTGCAAGCCGAACAGGGTTATCGTCAGGTACTGGCACGCGATGCCAACAACCGCGATGCTGGCATGGGCCTGGCGGCCATTGCCGTGCGCAGCGGGCAACTCGATATCGCGCGCGCGCAATATTACGCCATTGTGAAACGCAATCCCAAGGACATGACCGCACGTGCCGCACTCACGGATCTCGGGCTGGATCGTCCCGCCAATACAGAAAGTGAACTCAAATCACTGTTGGCGGAACAACCACAATCCGCGCAACTGTATTTCACACTGGCCAATTTGTACGCCGAACAGCAACGCTGGCCCTATGCACAGCAGGCCTACTTCGAAGCACAGCGTTTAGCACCTGAACATCCCGACTATGCCTTCAATCTCGCCGTGAGTTTGGAGCACATCGGTCAATCGCGCGTGGCGTTGGAGTATTACCGCCGTGCCGTACAGCTTGCCGGTCGGCACAGCGCACAGTTCGACCTGCGCGCCGCACAGCAACGCATCGATGCCCTCAGCGCGCAGGCCAAATCATGAATGCACCTGCCGCTAAACCACCGCGCCGTATTGGTGACATCCTGATCGAACAGGGCATCCTGAGTCAGGATCAACTGCGCATTGCACTCACCGAACAAAAGAAACGAGGCGAACAGCTCGGGCGCATCATCGTCTCGCTGGGCTTC
>JBGSOE010000111.1:0-3411 GCA_041739295.1 Thiohalobacterales bacterium
GTGAACTTGGAAAACGTTCTTGGCGATATCGATGCCGATGATGCTAACTTGCATGTGGACGACCCCCTCAGGTGATTCGCTTTGCAACGAACACCCTATGGCACTTCGATGCCGGGAGCGGGCGTCGTCCACCCCATCAGGGGCGGAAGTTTTCTGAACCGAAGCGCAATGCTTCAGTGCGTGTAGTGTGGCGAATTCGCAATTCGCAGACCCATTAGTACAAATAATTCGCGAGGGAACGAACTGCTGGATGAGTTCACCCGGGCTGAGCAGTCTTCCCCTGATAATGTTTGGCCAATTCCACGAACTCCCGCTCGCTCATAATTGTTACTTTGCGGCCCTCTGCAATTGCCGCTTCCGCATCGAGCTGTTTTCGACTCTTTTCCTTACCACCGAACTGTGCTGCATCACGTTGTCCAACCACCAATATTGTCGTCTTCTTCGTGATCCGTTCTTTCACATCGCAGCCGAGCGAGGTCGCCAGCGCCACTAGGGCTGCTTCGCCGATTGAGAAGTCACCGGTGCAAACCCACACGTGACCCGTCAATGGGCCATTGGGATCCCCTGTTGCCTCTATTCTTTCCGAATACCGCTTTCTTGCTGGACTAACCCGCTGGTTGTAGGGCGCTGGAGAGACAAGGCCTGCACGGTTCATCCATTCTGTTACACTTAGACCGGTTTCGGACATTGCGCGGGACAGAATTTCACCACAGGCGCGTGCGTCGCTGGCTGCATTGTGATGGTCGAGTTGGATGTCGAATAACCTGCAGAGAGATTCGAGATCATGTTGACCGAGATTCGGCCAAGCCACTTTCGCAACCGCGCAAGCGTCTAACCAGCTACATGCGGGAAGCGCTAGACCATATCGATGCGTTGCGTGGCAAATTGCATCACAGTCAAATCTCGTGTGGCTAACAAGTATTTGACCGTTGATACATTCGGAAATGGCCGACAGCGCGGACGGCCATAATGGTGCTAATCTTACGTGGTGACTGGTAATTCCATGGAGTTGTACGTTGAAACCATCGAAATCGCACTCTGGGTTTACGAGTGTGGACCATTCCCAGCTCGCATTCCCTTTTGCAAACGCCACGAGCCCGATCTGACAAACCGAATGACGATCACTATTGGCAGTCTCCACGTCGACCGCGATGAATTGCCCCGTCATCTGTGCCCCTCAGTTCTGCCAGCCCGCAGTAGTATGCGACACATTCAAGAAATTATGGACTGATTCGCGAAGCGAGGTTGAGCGTGCGGCGATCACCAATAATCCTAGCGCTGTATCGTCACTATTGAGTGGCCCGGCCGCAACATGTCTCTTATGGGGCAGAATCGACGCGCGACTGGGTCGACCGTATCGCAAGCAGCGGCCCCTCACCGCTTGCTGCCCCTCACCGTTTGCTGCCACTCTCCCTGGCCCTCTCCCCGTGAAGGACGGGGAGAGGGGAAAGTGAGCGTCGGAGGGGGCGAGTGACGCGCGCCATTGCTTCGCTGGTGCAGTCGGCTTCTGGCTCGAGCGGCCGGCCGTGGATTGTTCTGCGAGCGACTGAGTTGTCTTACATTGCCGGCGCGCTCTTGCCTGCTACGTTGTCGCGCCCGATGCCAAGCCGTGGCACGGGCCGATGGCCAGGTGGATGCTCTCAATGATCGGCTACGTGACAGTTGGTGTGGATGATCTTGGGAAGGCAGAGTGCTTCTACTCTGCGTTCCTGCACAGCCTCGGCTACCAATTGGCGGTATCGGCGGAAGGATTGAGCTACTCGATGGCCGCGGCATCGGGCCAAGGGCACGAAGCGCCAGATTTCTACGTGAAGCCGCCATTCGACGGCAACGCTGCGTCGGCTGGGAACGGCACGATGGTGGCATTCAAGGTTGCCACACAGCAGAAGGTCCGCGAACTACATGCGGCCGCACTCGCTGCGGGTGGGCGAAATGAAGGCGATCCAGGGTTCCGCGCGGCCTACAGCGCGACCTTCTATGTCGGTTATCTCCGCGATCCGCAGGGCAACAAGGTCGCGCTGTACTGCAACAACAAGAACGAGCCCAGCCGTCCGCAGTCCTGCACGTAGCGACCGCGCCGAACCAGCAGCGCGTCGGCATGCGCCGGGGGGGGTGTGCTGGGGGCGTAGGGGGGGGATGTGACCATGCAACATCAAAATCACGTTCTGGCCAGCCGGCGAAGCGCAACAATGAAGCGATGAATGACGGCTCGCTCAACCTTGGCGTCGTCGTAAAATTCATTAGCGTCAATTCCAGAATTCGCAGCGTTAAGTCCTAATTTTCTGATGAAAGAAGCCGCTGCCGGCCCAGAAAGCTGTCTCGTTGAACCAGACACAGTGATACTTCTTTGCCTCCCCCGAACTGAAACCCTCGGATTCATAAAGACGCTTTTCCCATTTTTATACCGATGCTCCACGCCTGCCGCTACGCACTTCTTTATAAACTCTTCCATGCGAATGCTGCCATGGGATGTTCGAGACTGCTCAGAATTCTTTTTGATCCACCACGCGATCTGCCTAACAATATCGTCACCTGATAATCCATGACATTTCGTTGGATATTCGTTAGCTGTAACTGCGACGATAAAATCGAACACATTGTCATCAGTGACGCTCGGCTTTAGGCACAAGCCATTTCTATGAAGCGAAGCAAGAAGCGTTGCTAAGGCCGCTCTCTTATTGCCGTTATGAAAGGCGTGATTCTTGGTGATCGCCTGTGTCAGGCAGGCCAATTTCATGACGAGGGCCGGGTATTTCTCCGTGCCCCCAAGCGAGGTAAGGGCTCGACCACAAGCAGACTCAAGCAGTCCTAGATTCTTCACGCCTGGAGGCGAAATTGGGTCCTGCTCTGCCTCGAATAGCTTCGTGAGGTCAAAATGAATTCTAACGACATCTGCAGCGGACGGAAGCCATTGACCATCTGTTCTTTTTGGCGTCGCCAGGGCCATTGCTAATCGCTCCAAGGCTATTGCGTCGACTAATTTGATACCTTTCTAGCACTCCTGCAACAACGTTGCAGCCTCGCCTCCCGTCAAAGCCGAACTCCAGAGCCTCCCGCGTGATGCTCTCTCGCGGCACCGCGGCGATGTACCTGGGCAGGCGGGCATGGGATGATCACTGGGGCTGGCGCTTGCCTTGGGAGTCGTGGCGAGTAGGACGGTGAACGTGGGGGGGCGGGTCGGATTGGGAGCGCATGGGGTGTGGGCAGGCGGGCTCGTGTTCCGTCTCGGACATTTGCTTGCCCCTGCGCGGTTCCGAGCAATTGTCCGAGACGTCAGGGACACCGGCAACGCCACGAAGCTCGTGCTGCTTTCGTCACCGACGCTCGGCAGACCGCCTGCAACACCCGCGGACCAGGCGTCAGTGACGCAGCACTAGGCGCTTTTGGCGGCCTTGGCGGCTTTGGCGGCGA
>JBGSOE010000173.1:0-57614 GCA_041739295.1 Thiohalobacterales bacterium
TCATGCGCAGCGTCAAACTGACCCGTGCGGGGCGCGAATCGGTTCTGGTGATGATCTACTCTATGGTGATTCGCATATTAGGCCGTATACCGATTTTGAAAATGATTGGCGGCTCTGGGATCTCACTATCAGCAATGATGGTAATGGTCACTTCCAACATACCTTGGTCAATGTTACCGAAGGCACAAATACCGAGCCTGACGGTGATGATATCCTCTACGGTGGCCAAGGCACCGATATTCTCCTAGGTGAAGGCGGTGACGATATCCTGAGCGGTGATGAAGACGCCGATGCACTCATCGGGGGGGCGGACAACGATCTGCTCCTGGGCGGGACAGGTGACGATTGGATGTGGGGCGATGATGCTGAAGATGTGGGCATTATCGGTAACGACCGGTTGCTGGGTGAAGCAGGTGTTGATCACCTCTTTGGTGGTGCGGGAGATGACGTCTTATATGGTGGTACGGAGGGCGATTTCCTCAGAGGCGATGATCAGCGTGACAACCTCAGTGTGACGGGAAATGACGCACTGTATGGCGAAGCGGGTAACGATGAGCTCATCGGCGGTTCAGGTGATGATTATCTGGACGGTGGCGATGGTGCTGACACACTTTTTGGTGACCATGATTATCGTTTCCCAGGCATGGTCGGCAACGATACGCTCATCGGCGGTGCGGGTGACGATTATCTGGATGGTGGTGCTGGCAATGATGTTTTATACGGTGGAGAGGGTAATGATGAACTCTTCGGTGGTAGTGGAACAGATGCCATGTATGGGGGCTCTGGGGATGATATCTACGAAGTCGATGATGAGGCGGATATTGTTGTCGAATATAACGACGAAGGTACCGATACGATTGGAACAACAATCAGTTATAAGTTGCCAGATAACTTTGAGAATGTTGCGATGCAATCCTCAGTCGCAATTAATGCGACTGGCAATACCATGTCGAATCGGCTGTTCGGTAATGACGCAGCGAATACCCTTGACGGCCTCGCCGGTGATGATCTACTGCTAGCCGGTGCGGGTGAAGACATACTCAGCGGCGGTATCGGAGCTGATCAATTGTACGGCGAGGGTGGTAATGATCGCATTGATGGCGGGTTAGGTGACGATGTGTTGTATGGCGGCGCAGGCGATGACGTTTATGTTGCAGCCTTAGGTAGTGGCACGGATATTATTGTAGATATCAGCGGCATTAACACGATTGAATTCGGGCCAGGAATTGACCGTGAGAGTGTCGCTGTAAGCCAGTTTCAAGCCGATGACGGCGCATCCTATTTATATGTCGAATATGGCACTTCTGCAGACGCACTGATTATCAAAAATGGCCTTTCAGGCACCATCAAGAGCTATCACTTCGATGACGGCTCTACTCTGCTGCACGAAGAACTCGTTGGTGAGTCCATAGTACCCTTCCAAACTGTCGGGACCACGGGCGATGATGTCATTTATGGGAGTGGCGCGGCGGACACTATCGACGGCGATCTTGGCGATGACCAAATCCATGGCGCTGATGGTACCGATACCTTGCTGGGTGGGCAGGGTGCAGACTCTTTATATGGTGGAGCTGATGCAGACATTCTGGATGGCGGTGTCGGCAATGACACAGTATCGGGTGAATCTGGAGAGGACCGTTATCTCCTGCAATGGGGTATGGGTTCTGATCTGATACTCGATGACGGTATCGAACTGAGTACGCTTGCGCTTGGGGCCGGGGTGAATCTTGCTGACATTGGAATCTGGCGTGACCAGAATGACTTAATCATTCGCTTCAGTGGTAGTGATGAGGGGGTTCGGATTCAGGACTATGGGACTGCTCCTCAGAATTGGCAACTCCAGGATAGCGCGGGGACAACCTACGCACTTGAGAGTCTAGTAACGCAACCTCCTTCGAGTGCAACGCCTCTTGATTTCGACGCCGTATCGACCAGATACCTAAATAAGGTGAGTGCAACTTTCATTACGACGCTTGCGCAACCCGGTGAAGCGACTGGCTACACAATGGCAGCCGACGGCATTTTGCGAAAGGTAACTTCTTACGTCTCCGATACGTTCTCTAGTACGAATTATGACAGCGCTCAAATTCAATTCGAGAACATTGTCACGAATGATGACACTTTTATCCAAAGTACCTCGGCATATTCAAATGCGTATTCTTCTACACAGTCAACAGTGCTGAATACGAATATATCCGCGTCAGTAGCTGGTGTGACGGGTATGGCCAGCTATGGGTCTGGCTCAAGGTCATATTATTCATTTGGCTCAAATGCAGGATACGAGATCCCTGCTGGATCCGCTGTGGTGATGGTTTACGGACAATCGCAAGATCAAGATGGTGGACTAGATCTGCAACTGGATGGCTACACGGGCAATGTTGGTACTCAGGTGCCGATCGGCGTCTGGGTTTTCGATAACGGGTCTGGGACAGGGATTTTAACAACAGTAACCCACCGTGTATCCCATCGTGACGCCACGCTTACGCTCGAAAACGTTACCGGCGGCGTGGGCAATAATGCCATTACTGTTGAGGGACATGCGATTGTCGATGGTGGCGATGGCGATGATTTGATTGTTGCAAATGCTATGCGTTGGGATAGTAGCTATGCGAACGATTTTGTTCCCGATCAATATGGATTGACTGGCCAGTTTGATGTCCGAGATGTTGGTGCACTGCTTTATGGTAACAATGGCGCTGATCAGCTGGTCGGTGGTGAGTCAAACGATCTTCTGATAGGTGGTGTCGGCGACGATTATCTTGATGGTAGAAAAGGCGAGGATCTGTATGTCGTCAGCGCTGACGAGCCAGGGTTTGACCTAATTGCGGACTCCGGGAAGTTCATCAAAGTACAAAATGAAACAGGACAATCGCGCTACGCGGATTGGTACTACCAGTCCATCGGCATGCCAGACTACCTCGACAGGCTGTTCCAGGATGAAACTATACCTGAGCTCCCGGCGCTTTCACCGAATGATCTCGCAGCAATGGAACAGTTGTATCAGGAAGGTGTTATCGAGACCGATACTGTGGAATTCGCCGCCGGCATAGAGCTGAATCAACTCACGTTCAGCTGGGGTAACTCTATTTTAGAAAGTCCTGTATCACTGGTTGGATACCGTGAATCAGCCTGGATGGACGACCTTGGCACTGCATTCAGAACACTCGACATCTCCTGGGCGGATGGCGATGGCGTGCGAATTGTAATACCGCATACCTATGTGCAGGAGACTCTTGATCCAGATGACGAGCCACTCGAAGGCGTGGCAGCCTTCACTTTCAATCGTAGTGATGAATATCTAGGGCTTGGAATAGAACAGTTCCGGTTCGCGGATGGAACAACCTTATCGATGGCGCAAATGGTCGCCCTGGCGCCGCCAGCGCCATCATTCGATCCTCATCTCCAGGTTGGTGACCTGAATCTTATGGGCACTGTGGGTGACGATATCCTTATTGGTCAGGACGGCAACGATACTATCGATGGTCATGAAGGCGCTGACCAGATGTCCGGCGGTGGTGGTGATGATACATATTACGTCGATAACATCGGTGATGTGGTCAGTGAATTACCTGATGAGGGCGCTGACACGGTCAATAGCTCGGTCACCTACACATTGACAGAGAATGTTGAGCATTTGACGTTGACGGGCGCAGTGGCCATTGATGGTGCCGGCAACACGCAATCAAATATCATCACAGGCAATGATGCGGCGAACGTGTTGAGCGGCGATGTGGGCAATGACACGCTGCGGGGCTTGGCGGGTAATGACACGTTGTACGGTGGGGCGGGTAATGACGTGTTGGAGACCGGCTATGGTTGGGACTATGCCTACGGAGGTGCGGGCAATGACACGCTCACCGGAGGCGACAATGTGAATGGGGGTTGGACGGCGGAATACCTGTACGGTGAGGACGGTGATGATCTGCTCCAAGGCGCTGGTAAATATGCCCATCTGTACGGTGGCGCGGGCAATGACGAGCTACGAGGTGGATCGGGGTATCAGAACCTATACGGTGCGGATGGAGATGACACGCTGATCGCGGGGGGCAGTACTTACATCATGAACGGTGGCACGGGCGCCGACCGGATGGTGGGGAGTGGTTACAGCAATTATTACTGGGTCGACAACGTTGGTGATGTGATCGAAGAGGCCGCCAATGGTGGCACCGATATAGTCAACAGCAGTATCTCGTATATCTTGCAGGATAACGTGGAGAATTTAACGTTAATCGGAACGGAGGCGATAGCGGGCATAGGTAATGCGGCGAATAACACACTGAAAGGCAGTCAAAATGCGGCAGCTAACATCTTGGAGGGTGGCCTGGGAAATGACACGTACATCGTGGGTGCTGGTGACAGCGTTGTTGAGAATGCCGATGCGGGTACGGACACGGTGTATGCCGCGTTCAGTTATATGCTGGGTGCCAATGTTGAGAACCTGACGTTAACAGGCATCAGGAAAGTTAATGCCGCGGGCAATAGCCTGGATAATCGCTTGGTTGGTAACAACCTCAATAACAGTCTCAGTGGTGCTGCCGGTAACGACTATCTGAGTGGGATGTATGGTAATGACGTGCTGAACGGTGGCACGGGTGCGGATGAGATGCTGGGCGGTGTTGGCAACGATACCTATTATGTTGATGATGCCGGTGACCTGGTGTCGGAGTTATCGAGTCAGGGTACCGACACGGTAAACAGTGCGATCACCTACACACTGACATCGAATGTAGAGCGTCTGACGTTGACGGGTGCAGTGGCCATTGATGGTGCCGGCAACACGCAATCGAATATCGTCACAGGCAATGATGCGGCGAACGCGCTGAGCGGCGATGCGGGTAATGACACGCTGCGAGGCCAGGCGGGTAATGACACGTTATACGGTGAGGCGGGTAATGATAGTCTTACTGGTGGCCAAGGTAGCGATACATATGGATTCAGTCGTGGTGATGGCGCCGATATTGTTAGTGATTATGATGCATTGGATGCCAATCCCGCCGTCATTGGAGAAACGACGGATGTGATAGAGATCACCGGTGATGTTGCCCATGATCAACTCTGGTTCACACGTTCTGGAAATGACTTGTTGATGCGAGTCATCGGCACTGCAGATCGGATGACGATACGGGGTTGGTACAACGGATCGGCGTATCAAGTCGAGGAAATCCACGCAGGTGATGGTTATCAACTGATGAACGATCAGGTTGATCAGTTAGTTCAGGCAATGGCAGCCTTTGCACCGCCCGCGAGTGGCGAACTAAATTTGTCTGGAAGTTATCGGACTGATTTAGACCCGGTGATCGCCGCGAATTGGCAGAGTGCGTAATAGGCCTAAAACAAAACGTGGATTCAACTTGCCGGCACAAAGCTCAGGTGGCATTAGGAAATCAGAAGTGGCCCTGGTTGGCGCGAAGGATCGAGCGTAGGACTTGATTCCCGCGTCAGGGACTTTCACGCAACAGATAAGAATAGTCGTGCAATCTACGACTGCGTATCGGATCGTATGGCAATGCGACTGGGTGGAGAAGATAGACCGGATTGGATCATCGCTCGGAAATGGGCGCAGTGCGCGGATGATCTGGGTATCAAGGAAGCCATTATGCACAAGGTTCTCGTCGAGCAGTCTCGCGTCATCAGAGATCGGCGTGGCGCTGTGGCGAGCGTGTTGGATCCCGAAGGACGGTTCAGTGAGATTCTTGCCTTGATAGACACAGTCATTGATGCGCGGGCCAAAAAGATTATGCGACTCTTCTCGTCTGCGCAGTGATGTTCCGCAGTCTTATGCGTGTGTTTTTCGCTACCTTATTGCTGCGCTGTATTGTGCATGATACTGCGCACAATTGGGCTGAAAACAAGGGTGAATCGGCGCGACTGGACGTGCGTCGGACTCTGATCTTAGATCTTATTGCTGCGTGATAAATTCGGATGTGCGGCGATATTGAGAAAAGGGCAAAAAATGACTCGGATGGTATTGCGAACTCAGCGCTCTCTGGCTGAACTACCGCCCCATACTCTTTAACGCGCGTCCAAAATCGGCCAAGTACCGCGAATTCTAGCCATGCTTTCCGGTCTCGTGCTACACGGCTATCCAGGCTTAGCTACGTGCCTTACGCCGGAGCATTTCCCGTTCAAGATGGGTGACGAAGTGCCGTACGCGATTGGTCAGTTGCGGGGTGAGATTGAGAAAGGCTGCGCCGATGCGCTGGGTGCGGTGCTCTTCGTCTAGACGGACAAAGCGGATTTCGAGTTCCACCTGGATTGATTCATTTTTGGGCAAATGGATCGAGCAGGTCTCAATGATTTGACCGCGACTGAGCTTTGGTTCCATTGGCAGATTGGCGCTGAGTCCGCCAACTGACAGGTCAAACAATTGTCCTTCGATATTGGTCTGGCTGGTATCCAAAGGCAGGCTGACCGGGACGCTCATGCTCATGCCGACGCGCACGCGATAGCTGCTACGCCGTTGCATGTAATTAATTGATGCCGGTAGGGCAGCGCGATAGATAGAAATGCCGCTTTTACCTTGGGCGACTTCCACTGAGCAAAGAAAACTGAGTTCGACACCTTGGCATTGGCACTGAACACGAAGCTGCTTCACTTGAATCACCAGCTCGTGACCAGTCTTAGGGGTAAGTTCGTCGAGCAGGATGATATTGCGATCCGGGTCGACTTTCAGCAACAGACTGTTGAAGATCTCGTTGTGTCCAGGCACGCGCACGCTCAGCAAGACACGTTGATCACGCAGGCGCCGCAACAGCCCGACGATTTGCGGGAGGTGGGTGACCTTCTCAGTTTTTCCCTGGTATTGGGACGATTTGTTCGCTACCGGTTGGTCTGCCATTGCCTGGCTAAGCTCCGGATTGTTCTGCTATGACAGTTGCGAATGATACCCACTCACAACGGAGTTGAACATCTTATTTGATGAGGATTTTCGGGTGGAATCAGGCCTTAGCCAGCGTGCGTCCGGCGAGATGGTTCACGCCCGTATTACCGGTGGGATTGTAGAGCGGGGATTCTGGCGATTGGCCGCGTAGCAATGCCAGCGCCTGTTGAGCATGTGATCTGGTGGATTCCAGGGTTGCGCCATTGACGCGATTTTTCTGCTGGGCGAGCTGAATTCGCTCCAACAGCAGCCGCCAACCCTTCTGTAGTCGGCCGTTGTTGTCACACCATTTGAGACAGGCCTCGATATCAGTACGCTGGGCGCCAAAACCCGCTGACTGTAGAAGCTGCTGCAGGCGGTCTTCTAATTGTCCGAATGTCAGGACAAGGTTTTGCTTGTCCTTTACGAGCTGCTCCAAGGTATTAACGTCACGGGCAATTAGCGCATCCGCCTCGGCGCTGAGCAGGGCATTCAGTTGGCCGGCACAGACATACTCCGCGTGAAGGAGGTCATGTAAGTCTGTGTGGCACGTCTGGCGATCAATCATGTGGGGTTAACCCATATCACCGAGGGCCTTTTCCAGGCTCATCAACTTGCCTGCAATACGTTCGGCGTTAATATCAAAGCTGCCATTAGCCAACGCATCTCGGGCTGCGTTAACTTTTTGAGTATCGACCACTGGCTGTGCGGCGACCTGCTCTTCCAAATTGCGTAACTGCTGGGCTGCCGGAGTAAGGCTGACCTGATCGCCTTGAGTGTTCGGACTGCTGGTTTTGTCTGCAACCTTGTCGGCTGCGGGCTGTGCCGCTTCACGATGTTGTCCGCTAAGCTCTGTGATTTGGCTAGACGAGTGGGAAACATTGTTGATTTCAATAGCCATTGTTGCTCTCCTGGAAAATCATGCTACTGCTACTGTTTCCTTTATCGTCTATTACTTCAATAACTTTAGCGGCTTTTTCGCTTGGCCCCCTCAAAGCGTCATTTTTACGACGCTTGCCGAAACGACCCATCCCTCCAAGACACGTTTAGAGTTCAAAGTACGTACCCGCACCCGCTCACCGCGGGCTGCAGCTTCGATGGCTTCGCCTAACATTTCGACCTTGATTGGCCCCTCGCCACTGACGAGACGAACCCGATCTCCTCGTTTTACCAGTAAGGGCGCTTTGACCATGGCAGTTGTCAGTACGGTACCGGCGGCAACTGGGCGTCGGGTTTCAAGTCCATCTATATCAGCCAGCGCCTCAAGATAGCCCTGGCCCATGCCAGACACCTCAGTTTCAACTAACGTGACGTCGTCCTGGGTCAGGTTGATGCCACGCGCCAAGGATCGGCTGGCGACCAGGGCTTTTGTAAAAACACTAATATCAGCAGGAACATAGATAGTCCAGCCGGCAGTGTCTGGACAGCGTACGCCAACGCTGGTGCGGCCGCTATTGCGTGCACCTGAGGGTTGGAAGGCCTGTAAGTCCTGAGTGCAACGCGCCAGGCGCAGGCGTGAATCTAAATGCCCCATCTTTACGTCAATACGGCCGCTATGTTGATCCTGAAGAGTCGTTTGCAGGTAGCCTTCAGCACTCGACAAGATGGATGAACGCGATTGAGTTTCGATCTCATCGGCGGCCATGGCTGGACCCACCGCGCATAGGGTCAGTAGCAGGGTAGGCAGTACCAAGAGCCGGATTTCTGTCATGGACATAGCGGATTCCTCAGAGTGTCTGAAGCAGGAAAATGCAAATGCCGTGCCGTCGCTTGAAACGATAAAGCTATAGAGAGATACGCCGATAGCGGTGCAGGGAGTTACATACCTATTGCACACCTGGAGAACGAACGATGAGTAGCGTATTAGCCAGTGTTGACCAGCGTACCCAACTTGCTGGGCACAACCGCTTGGAAATCCTGATGTTCAAATTGGACAGCGGGCAGCGGTTTGGGCTTAACGTCTTCAAAATCCAGGAAGTCATTCAGTGCCCTCCGCTGACCGTGCTGCCGCATTCACATCCGGTGGTCCGTGGCGTGGCCAGCATGCGCGGCAAGACCATTCCGATTCTGGATCTCGCCAAGGCTATTGGTCGCCACCCGTTGGCTGAGACTACCGGCAACTTCGTTATCGTGACCGAATTCAACCGTACTGTGCAGGGCTTCCTGGTCAAAATGGTCGACCGCATTGTCAATATGAACTGGGAACAGATCCTGCCGCCGCCCAAAGGCGCGGGCCAGGACCACTATTTGACCGCGGTGACTGAGGTCGAAGGTGAGATGGTCGAGATCATCGATGTGGAAAAGGTGTTGTCGGAAGTGATCGGCATGTCCGAAACAATTTCCAGCAATATCTTGGCTGATGCCGCTGCATCACAAAAAGATGAAGAGGCGCGTCCGCATATCCTGGTCGCCGACGACTCCATGGTGGCGCGCAACCAGATTCGACGTACCTTGGATCAGCTGGGTATCGAGTCGACGCTTGCACCCGATGGTAGAAAGGCGTTGGATCTGATGCAGCAATGGGCCGAAACGGATCCAGAACGGCTGGCGAATTTGACCATGCTGATTTCCGATGTGGAAATGCCGGAAATGGACGGCTATACCTTAACGACGAAATTGCGCGCCGATCCGCGTCTGAAAGACATCTACGTTTTGCTGCATACCTCGTTGAGCGGGGTGTTCAATAACGCCATGGTCGAGAAGGTTGGCGCCAATCAATTCATTGCGAAATTCAAACCCGATCTGCTTGCCGAGGCGGTTATGAAACAGGTCAAGGCAAAACAGCAGCACATTGGCTGAGTCGGATTTGGTGACGAGTTTTATCGATAAATATGGGCTGCATGCGCTTGCATGATGCACAGTGAGTGAGATGATCGCCACCTAGCACGCGGTCTGAAAAAGGAATAGCAGGTTGACGCGCGCAGCACTTTCCAATCATGACTACGACTCCTTCCGGATGTTCCTCGAGAATGCCTGCGGCATCGTACTGGGCGAGAATAAGCACTACTTGGTGGTCAGTCGCCTCAGTCGCTTGATGGCCGACGAGGGTGTGGAGACGCTGGCTGAACTTGTGGCTCATCTGAAGGATGACCGTAAACGCCAGCTGCGCGAACGCATCGTCGAGGCGATGACGACCAACGAGACCTTCTGGTTCCGCGATACCTTTCCGTTCGACATCCTCAAAGAAGTTATCTTCCCAGATTGGGCTGAACGCCGTGTGCGCAGTCCACGTATCTGGTCGTCGGCTTGTTCCTCAGGCCAAGAACCCTATTCCATCAGCATGACCATTCAGGAATATCAGGCCTGCCGTCCGGGCAGTCTCAATGATGCGCAGATACTGGCCACGGATATCTCGCCGGCCATCCTACACGATGCCAAGGAGGCTACCTATGATGCCTTGGCGTTGGCGCGTGGTCTCTCGAACGAGCGCAAACAGAAATATTTCAATCATCTACGCGATGGCCATTGGCAGGCGCGTCCGGAAGTTCGTAACCGGGTCCGTTTCAGTCAGGCAAATCTGTTGCAGAGCTATAACATGCTGGGGCGATTCGATGTGATCTTCTGCCGCAACGTCCTTATCTACTTCTCCAGTGAATCCAAGTCGGACATCCTGGCGCGTATGGCGCGCGTGCTGAACCCTGGGGGCTATCTGTTCCTTGGCTCATCCGAATCCATTACTCAATACTCAGATGAATTTGAAATGGTGCGCTGTCCGCGCGGGTCGGTATACCGCGTCAAGAGTGGTCTGGCGCTAAAGCCCACTGTTACCGTGCCGCGCCCGGTCATGCGCACGCTGGATAACGGCAAACGCTAGAGTCCTATTGCCGTAGAGCGGCGGATTGTTGCCGCTTGCGGGTCTGCTGTAATCCCTCCAATCCCTTATCTACCTATATATAGCGCGGGTCCGTGCTGCCCTGGCACGGCCGTTGCTTAGATGATGGCTAAAGACTCTTAAGTAAGAGGTTGCCATGCCGCTAAGCATCGATTCCGCGTTGGGCCCACTCCCAGACGCCCTGGTACTCCGGGGACGTCGCTCAGAGCTTATCGCCTCCAATCTGGCCAATGCCGACACGCCAAACTTCAAAGCGCGGGATGTCGACTTCCATGCCGTGATGGATCAGGCGCAAGGTGGCCAGCTGGCCATGCAGACCACCTCGGCCAAGCACATAGCCTTTACCGAAGATAACGGTTTTGGCGGCATGCCTCTTCAATACCGCGTTCCCAATCAACCGTCGCTCGACGGCAACACTGTTGATGGTCAGGTCGAACAGGCCGCCTTCGCGGAAAACTCCGTGAACTATCAGGCGACGCTGACTTTTCTGAGCGGACGTATCCGCGGCCTGATGACGGCCATCAAGGGAGAATAATCATGTCCATGTTCAAGGTCTTTGATATCGCCGGGTCCGCCATGAGCGCACAGAGTGTTCGCTTGAACACCACGGCCAGCAATCTTGCGAATGCCGAGAGCGTAGGTAATTCCGAAGCGACTGCTTACAAAGCAAGACACCCGGTGTTTGCCGCCATGCTTAACGCCATGCATGGCGGTACCGACGGTGTGGGTGTGCGCGTACTTGGTGTGGTTGAAAGTCAGGAGCCTGCTCAGCAGCGCTATGCGCCGGAGAATCCCATGGCGAATGCGGAAGGCTATGTTTTTCAGCCGAACGTCAATCCGGTAGACGAGATGGTTAATATGATCTCGGCATCGCGCAGTTATCAGAACAATGTTGAAGTTATGAATACATCCAAGCAGATGCTGCTTGCAACACTGCGTTTGGGACAATAGGCCAAGGAGATAAGCCGCTATGTCAGCCGCAATAACAAGTGATGTTCTCTCTGGCCTGGGTCTGCGTTCCGTGCAGGAATCGCAGTCCAAGACCAGTGACACGAACAAACTGAGTTCGGAAAACTTCATGGAGCTGCTGATCGCGCAGATTCAGAATCAGGATCCCATGAAGCCGATGGACAATGCCGAGTTCCTCTCCCAAATCGCGACTATCAATCAGGTCTCCGGTATCCAGGAGTTGAAGACCTCATTCGATGATCTGGGTAAATCATTGGTATCGAATCAAGCATTGCAGGCAGCGGGATTGATTGGTCATGAGGTCTTGGCGCCGACCGGTTTAGGTGTACTTCAGCAAGGTGGTGCGATTCGTGGCAGTTTGGAATTACCTAGCGCGAGCCCACAGGTGGCGGTCACGATTTATGACAATGCCGGCGTCGCAATTCGCCGCCTTGAACTCGGCAGTCAGGCTGCAGGCGATGTTGCCTTCAAGTGGGACGGTCTGCGCGATGACGGAACCTATGCAGCACCTGGTACTTATCTCATCTCGGCTGAAGCGGAATTCAGCGGAAAAAATGAGGCCGTTGAGGCCTTCGTTGCCAATCAGGTCAGCGGCGTGACGCTCGGTTCCAGTGGTGGTCTGCTGCTGGATCTAAGCGGTGTCGGCCTCATGGATTTCAATCAAGTTAAACAGATTCTCTGACGGGGAGGGCTAACCATGCCATTTCGTATTGCTTTAAGTGGTCTGAATGCGGCGTCATCCGATCTCAAGGTGACCGGCAACAACATTGCCAATGCCAGTACTAGTGGCTTCAAATCCTCGCGTGCTGAATTCGCGGATGTTTACGCTACCTCGCTCGGCGGTGTCAGTGACACTGCCGTTGGTGGCGGTGTGCGACTGTCGCGAGTTGCTCAGCAGTTTGCCCAGGGCAACATTGAGTTCACCAACAGCAACCTGGATCTGGCCATCAACGGCGAGGGTTTCTATGTCCTTAATGACGGCGGTTCGAGTGTCTATAGCCGGTCCGGCGCCTTCAGTGTGGATCGCGATGGCTATGTGGTAAACAGTACTGGTCAACGTCTGCAGGTGTTCTCGCCAATCGGTAACAGTTCAACCACCTTCAACACGGGTTCGCTCACTAATCTGCAGATATCGTTGACCGAAGGTGCGCCGAATGCAACCTCGAATGTGGACATGGCGATTAACCTGAATGCCGGCGACACCAGTGCCGGCACCACCGCTGCGTTTGATCCGGCCGTGCCCAGCACCTACGATTATTCGACCTCCTATACGACCTACGATTCGCTGGGTGCGCAGCATACGGCGACCATGTATTTCCTCAAGGACAATGTCGCTACCAACACCTGGCATACCTGGTTGTATGCGGACGACGGCACGGGCTCCACCAATGTTACCCAGGGCGGTGGTACCGCTTTTAGCACCCTGACCTTTGGCACCGATGGTTCTCTGGCGACCGTCAATGGTGGTGCTGCAACGACTCTGGCATACGACAATCTGGCCATGACCAATGGTGCTGCACCATTGGCGATGACGCTGGATTTCTCTGACCTGACCCAGTTTGGCGGTGACTATTCAGTGAATTCACTGTCTCAGAATGGCTTCGCCACTGGGCGTCTGACGGGGCTGGACATTGACGGTACCGGTGTGGTCTCGGCGCGTTACACCAATGGTCAGTCAACCTCACTGGGTAAAGTGGCGCTGGCCAACTTTGCCAATGTTCAGGGTCTGCGGCAGCTGGGTGATACCAACTGGGCGGAGACCTTCGGTTCTGGCGGCGCCTTGGTTGGCGAAGCCGGCACCGCCAGTTTCGGTTTGATTCAGTCCGGCGCCTTGGAGTCTTCAAACGTTGATATTGCCGAGCAATTGATCAACCTGATCACTGCCCAGAGAAATTTCCAGGCCAACTCACAGGTGATCAGCACCGCTGACACTGTGACCCAGACCATTATCAACATCCGTTAATCAGACAGGGTTAGATTATGGACCGCATGCTCTATATCGCCGCTGACGGGGCCCGCCAGATTCAAACCTCGCAGGCTGTCAATGCGAATAACCTGGCAAATGCCAGTACCACGGGCTTCAAGGCGCAGTTCGAGTCCATGCGTGCCCTGCCGGTTTACGGACCTGGGCATGCCAGCCGTGTGCATACGCAAAGTGAGACGCCGGGTGTTGACTATAGACCTGGTTCACTTATGGCCACGGGCAATAGTCTGGATATTGCGGTCAATGGCAAAGGCTGGATTGCAGTGCAGGCTCCCGATGGCAGTGAGGTCTACACGCGTGCTGGTGATTTGCGCGTGTCATCAACCGGCATCCTGGAGACAGGTGCCGGCCATCCGGTGATGGGTGATGGCGGCCCGATCTCTATTCCGGATGCACAGGAACTGGAGATCGCGGCGGACGGTACAGTGTCAGTTTTACCGGTAGGGCAGGCACTCTCAACCATCGCGGTGGTTGGGCGCATCAAACTGGTCAATGCCAGTGAGCGCGACATGGCTATTGGCGATGATGGTTTATTGCGCATGAAAGACAGCAGCAGGGCGGCAGCGGATGCGAATGTGCGTGTGGCCAGCGGAGTGCTGGAATCTTCAAACGTGAATACTATCGAAGCGTTGACCACCATGATCCATCTGGCTCGGCAATTCGAAACCCAGGTCAAGTTGATGAAGACGGCAGAAGAAGCCGATGCCGCATCGACGAAACTGATGAACATTAGTTAAGTACTTGCCCGATCACCGGACAAGTAAGGAGAGACAAAGATGAACAAGGCTATGTGGATTGCGATGACCGGCCTGGAGGCGCAGCAGACTCGGCTGAGCGTAATCTCCAATAATTTGGCCAACGTCAACACGACAGGTTTTAAACGCGATCGCGCCGTGTTTGAAGATCTGCTGTATCAGACCGTGCGTCAACCAGGTGCACAGTCGTCGCAGGATACCCAGTTGCCCTCCGGCATGATGCTTGGTACCGGTGTGCGCACCGTGGCGACCGAGAAGATGCACACCCAGGGCAATATCGTGCAGACCAGTAACAGTCTGGATGTCGCTGTGCAAGGCCGTGGCTATCTGCAAGTGCTGATGCCTGATGGCACCATTGCTTATACCCGTGATGGTGCCTTTCAATCTGATTCCAGCGGTCAGTTGGTAACTGCGTCGGGCTACTTGATTCAGCCAGCGATCACTATTCCTGATAATGCTCAGAGCCTCACGATCGGTTCCGACGGTACGGTATCGGTACAGGTGCAGGGACAGGCCGCGCCGTCACAGGTGGGTACGCTGCAGTTAGCGGATTTCATCAATCCCGCGGGTCTGCAGCCGATTGGTCAGAACCTGTTTCTGGAGACTGGCTCCAGCGGTTCACCTTCCGCAGGTAATCCTGGGCTGAACGGTCTGGGCACGCTGGTGCAAGGTGCACTGGAAACCTCGAATGTAAATTCGGTTGAAGAACTGGTTAATATGATCGAAGCACAACGCGCCTATGAAATGAATTCTAAGGCTATTTCGACAGCAGATCGCATGCTGCAGTTCGTGACCAGTAACCTCTAATGACATAGGCCTTGGTGAGTAATGACCATGAATGGAAACAGGCTTGACGGTGTATTCCGGAATCTACTGAAGATCCTCGGGCCGTTAGTATTGTTGAGTGGATGTGCAAGTATGCAACCCACGCCGGACAGTTATCGTCCGTCCTACCCATCTGTCGCGATGCCTCCACCACAGGTTGGTGGTTCAATCTATCAGCCCGGTTACAGCCAGGCGTTGTTCGAAGACCTCAAGGCGCGGCGTGTAGGCGATACCATCACGGTCGTGTTGCAGGAACGTACTCAAGCCAGCAAGGATGCGAAGACCGATACTTCGAAAGACAACAGCGTCAATATCGACAACCCGACACTGCTGGGTGCGCCGCTTAAGTTCGATACGCCATTACTGCCGCATAGTGATGGGCGGTCTAGCGATCTTGGCACCAGTTTGTCTTCGCAATCGGAATTCACCGGTGAAGGCAGCAGCAGTCAAGGTAACAGCCTGACCGGTAACATCACTGTGACAATTTCAGAGGTCCTGCCCAATGGCAACATGATGGTGCGCGGTGAGAAATGGCTGACCCTGAATCAAGGCGACGAATACATCCAGATTTCAGGCATCGTACGTCCTTACGATATCAAGGCGGACAACACCATCTTGTCCAGCCAAGTGGCAGATGCTCGCATCACTTACAGCGGTAAGGGCATGGTCGCGGATTCCAACCAGATGGGTTGGTTGTCGCGCTTTTTCAACAGCGCGATCTGGCCGTTCTAAGCGGTCAATAAGGAAAAAGATAATGAACA
The DNA here is from genome assembly GCA_041739295.1 of Thiohalobacterales bacterium. Taxonomy (GTDB): domain Bacteria; phylum Pseudomonadota; class Gammaproteobacteria; order Thiohalobacterales; family Thiohalobacteraceae; genus JAHJQQ01. Next base: position 15,986 of record JBGSOE010000173.1, read on the forward strand.
CACGATATTTTCAAAAGCTGATTTTACTGGCGCTGCTGTTCTGCAGTGCTTCAGTGTGGGCAGACCGCGTCAAGGATCTCGCTGCGGTTGCGGGTGTTCGTAACAATCAACTAGTAGGTTACGGTTTGATCGTGGGCCTTGACGGCTCTGGTGACCAGACCAGCCAGACTCCGTTCACGGTGCAGAGCTTGAAGAACATGCTTAACCAATTCGGCATCACCATGCCACCCGGTGTGAACCCGCAGCTCAAGAATGTCGCGGCGGTGGCGTTGAGTGCAACCCTACCAGCCTTCGTCAAGCCGGGCCAGACTATTGATGTGACTGCATCTTCAATCGGTAATTCGAAAAGCCTGCGTGGCGGCACGCTATTGATGGCGCCATTGCGTGGCGCTGATGGTCAGGTCTATGCAGTGGCGCAGGGCAGTTTGGTGGTAAGCGGTTTAAGTGCCGATGGCAATGACGGTTCCAAAGTGACAGTGAATATTCCCAGTGTGGGCCGTATTCCCAATGGTGCGACCGTCGAGCGTGCCGTGGACAGCCCATTCCAGTCCGGCGACCACTTGGTGTTGAATCTGCATGCGGCGGATTTCACCACGGCTACGCGATTGGCTGAATCTATCAATAGCACCATGGGGCCGGGTACGGCACAGCCTATCGATGCCACCAGTATTCAGGTCAATGCGCCACGCGATGCCGCGCAGCGTGTAGCCTATGTTTCAATGCTGGAGAATTTGGAAGTGGAGCCAGGCGAAGTCCCTGCGCGCGTTGTTATTAATTCACGCACCGGTACGATTGTGATCGGCTCGAATGTGCGGATAATGCCGGCCGCTGTCGCGCACGGCAATCTGACGGTGACGATTACCGAAGATGTGCAGGTTAGCCAGCCAAATGCCTATTCGGTTGGCGGGCGGACCGCCGTCACGCCGTCCAGTTCGATCGATGTCGGCCAGGAAAATGCACGTATGTTCCTGTTACGTCCGGATATCACGCTCAACGATATCGTGACGTCTGTAAACCGGGTTGGTGCTGCGCCCAGCGATCTAGTCGCCATACTGGAAGCGCTAAAAGAGGCCGGTGCCTTGCGCGCAGAACTTATCATTTTGTAATGCGTACTTGATACAGCGGATTTCGCTATGACAATGTCCACCGATCCCGTTGCCTATGCCGACCTTCAAGGTCTGGCCAAGTTGCGCAATGAGGTGCGTGCGGAAGGCAGTGATCGCTCACCGGAAACATTGCGCAAGGTCGCCGGTCAGTTCGAGGCGCTGTTCGTACAGATGATGTTGAAGAACATGCGCGATTCCAGCCTCAATGAAGGTCTGCTCGACAGCGATCAGAGCAAGTTCTATCAGGGCATGTTCGATCAACAGATTGCAACCGAGATGACCAAGGGTAAAGGCCTTGGTTTGGCCGATATGTTGATTCGGCAACTGGGTGGTGACAGTGCTGCAACTATCGTGGATGCCCCAACTTCTCCAACCACCGCGCCATCCTTGAATTCCAGCGTTATGCAGCGTCGGGGTGTGATGATGCCCTATACGTCGGAGGCATCGACACTCGATAGCTCTATGGCGACAGCCGCCGCAGCATTGGGTTATGGTCCGGCGAAGAACTGGAAACCTGACAGTAAAGAAGAATTCGTAACAGAACTCTGGCCGCATGCGGAACGCGCCGCCGAGAAATTGGGTGTCGATCCGCGCGTGCTGGTGGCTCAGGCCGCGCTGGAGTCAGGTTGGGGACAGCATGTTATGCAGCATGGCAATGGACACAGCAGTAACAATTTGTTCGGCATCAAGGCCGATGCACGTTGGGACGGCGAACAGGTGAGGGCTAAGACCATGGAATTCCGTAACGGCACTCTACAGCGCGAGCAGGCCGCATTCCGTGCCTACGACTCACCAGCTGAGAGCATGGCCGATTATGCCGAATTCATCAGTGCTAATCCGCGTTACCAGGATGCGGTTGGCAGCGGCAATCCACAGCGCTATGCACAGGAACTACAGCGTGCAGGTTATGCAACCGACCCGGCCTATGCGCACAAAATCATTAGCATTTTTAATAGCGATACATTCCAAGATGCTGTTGCCCGCGCTCAATATCAGAGCCAGAGTGCCGCTACAGAGGTATTGGAGTCCTCTGTCGTGAATCAACAGCCCAACATCCTGATCGACACTGCGCCTAAAAGCGCTGAAGGGGTCTGAGTATGGCTAGCGGAATTTTCGGTACCGCGACGTCGGGTTTGCTGGCATTTCAACGTGCGTTGAGTACCACTGGCCACAACATTGCCAACGCCAATACGCCGGGCTTCAGCCGACAGCGTGTGGACTTACAGACCCAGACTCCACAGGCTACGGGTGCGGGTTATATCGGCACAGGTGTGTTGACCAATTCCGTAGTTCGCTACTACGACCAGTTTCTGGTCGATCGAGTGCGTACCAATACCTCATCCAGCAGCAGTATTGATACCTACTATCAATACGCCAGTCGGATAGCCAATGTCCTGGGCGACGCTAATGCCGGACTCAATGGCGCGCTGGAAAGCTTCTTCAATTCAGCGCAGACGGTCGCGAACGATCCAACCTCGATACCCGCTCGTCAGTTGATGTTGTCCGAGGCAGAGTCGCTGACAACGCGTTTCCAGTATCTGGACGATCAGTTGAGCAAAACCCGCAGTGAGGTCAATGGTCAGCTGGGCAACATGGTTCAGGATGTGAATACTCTTAGCCAGTCCATCGCTGATATGAATCGGCAGATCGTGGTCGCAACTGGCCGCGCCGGCGGTCAGCCACCCAATGATCTTCTCGATAAGCGCGATGTACTACTGGAGCAGTTATCCTCGCTCGTTTCCGTGTCCACGCTCGCACAGGATGATGGCGCGCTGAACGTGTTCATCGGCAACGGACAAGCCCTGGTGACGGGCTATAATGCTGCGACGCTAGGTTTGTCTGGCAGTGCCTATGACGCCACTGAAAAGGACATAACCTATAACGTCGGCGGTGTGTCATCGGTCATCACTGGCAATATCAGTGGTGGGCAGCTCGGTGGTCTGTTGAATTTCCGCGATGAAATACTGGATACAGCGCAGAACAGTTTGGGCCGCATTGCTGTGGTGTTGGGCAGTGCACTCAATGACCAGCAGGCGTTGGGCATGGATCTGGATGGCAATCTGGGTGCGGCCTTGTTCGGCTTGGGTACGCCGCAGATGAGTGCCAGCAGTAACAACACGGGTACCGGTACGGTTACAGCAAGCTACGATGCAACGAATGTCAACGCGCTGACGATCAAGGATTACATTATCAGTTACAACGGCGCCACTTGGAGTCTAAGTGATGTCGACGGCAATGCCGTCACCATGACCGGTGCGGGCACGGGAGTTTCACCCTTTATAGCCGAGGGATTGAGCATCGTTGTGGGAGGTGCGGCAGCGGCGGGTGATCGGTTCCAGATACGCCCGACGCGGGATGCGGCTGATGATATCAGCCTAGCGCTAAGTGGCCCACGGGGTCTTGCAGCAGCGTCGCCAGTGCGCATTACTGAAGCAACCAACGCTAACGGCCTGCCGACCAATAGTGGCGCAGGCAAGTTCAGCTATAGCGGTGTGAATAGTGGTTATACCGTGCTCGCGGCTAACGTTACGTTCACCTTCAACTCAGGTACTAATCAACTCACCTACACGGACGGTGGTGCAGTGAGCGGTACGCTAGCCTATAACCCGGCTACTGACAGCGGCAATAGTTTCACGGTCGCTGGCGTAAATTTCAAAGTAATTGGAACACCTGTCAATGGCGACTCCTTTATCCTTGGAAACAATACCAGCGGCATCGGCGATAATGCGAATGCACTGCAAATGTCCGAGCTGCAGACCGCATTGACCGTTGAGAGCGGCACAACCAATTTCCAGGGTGCCTACGGACAGTTGATTGCCGACCTCGGCTCCAAAACCCGACAGGCCGATATCAGCAGCTCCGCACAGCAGGCATTGTTGACCCAGGCGCAGCAGGATCGCGATTCGTTGTCTGGAGTGAATCTGGATGAGGAGGCGGCCAATCTGGTGCGTTTTCAGCAGGCATACCAAGCCATGGCACAGGTGATCAATGTGGCAGACACCATGTTTCAGACTCTACTGAATTCGGTCAGAGGGTAAAACACAATGCGTATTTCCACACAACAAATTTATCAGCGTGGCGTAGACGCGATGCTTGATCAGCAGACCAAGCTGTTCAAGACACAAATGCAGCTGTCTACCAATTTACGTTTTTTATCGCCAGCAGATGATCCTACCGCGGCTGCGCAGGTGCTCGGGCTTAATGAGTCCATTTCCATTACAGAGCAATATCGCAGCAATGCAGACGCGGCACAGGCACGATTGACAATTGAAGACAGTACACTGAGCGGTGTGTCGAATGCATTGCAGCGTGCGCGCGAATTGGCCGTACGTGCCAACAATGATACGTTGGGTCCGGAAGAACGCAATGCCATAGCGTTGGAAATTCGCGAGATTATGGGCGAGGTGAAGGGTTTGGCGAATACCAAAGATGCCAGCGGCGAATACATCTTTGGTGGGTTTCAATCGCAGACAATACCTTTCAGCGATAACGGTGCAGGCGTGTTTACCTATTCCGGTGACCAGGGTCAGCGGCAGTTACAGATTGGACCTTCTCGTCAGGTCGCCGTAGGCGATTCCGGACTGGACGTATTCATGAAGATTGGCAATGCGGCGGGTACCGGCTACCAGGATGTTTTCACTTCGCTGAATATCCTTGCGACAGATTTGGAAGCCAACACGCCAAATAGCAGCAGTATCACCGACATTGATAATGCCATCGACAATATATTGGGAACGCAGGCTCGTATTGGCTCGCGGCTGAATACTATTGATCGCGAAGAGCAGGTTAATGCGTCATATTCTTTGCAACTTGAAACCACTCGCTCGTCAGTGCGTGATCTGGATGTGGCTCAGGCAGCATCCGATCTCAGTCGTCAGACGGCAGTACTCGAAGCAGCTCAGCTATCGTTCGTCAGGATTCAGGGTCTTTCATTATTCAATTATTTGTGACGGTGTATAGCATCGCCTAATCGTTAGTATGATTTTCAGTGCCTGAACTAGAATATCTGTCTGCAGCGAATGATATTCCTATACTAAGATCGTGCGCAGATTGCACTGATCAGATCAATCATGCTTTCGTATAATGAATGTATTGGATCGTCCGCCATTAACAATACCGGTCCAGCTGTCTTCGAAGACCTCAAGCACTTGCGCATCTGCCTGATAAGCGATATTGAATACTTCTGCTTGGGGTAGAACATGCATTTCCATGCTCTTCTTCCCGCCAAAGTTGGTAAGGTATCCAGTGCAGGAAAAGTAATAGCCTCGCTGGTAGGTGGGAACCTGGAAGTAGGCGATTCCGCCTGGATTCAACGACATCAGCAGTCCCCTTACGATCATCGCAATGATCGGCGGTGGATTGTGCTGCAATACGATGACTGAATACACTAAGTCCGTTTTCTCTAGCAGCGCGACATCGCTTGGAGTTGCAATATGCCGCAGTACAACGTTCTGAAATTCCTTGCGCCTGAGATAGTCACCGGCGCCGGTAAGATGGGCGCGTGAAATATCATAGCCATAGACTTGGTCGAAGCGCTCTGCCAGCCAACGAGTAACACGCCCCAAGCCGCAACCATATTCAAGGCATGTTTTTAACGCTGTAGGGTCTATGCCGTTGCGTAGGAGGGATTGCCAGAGAGATTCTACATTGGGTTTTCCAGTTTGGTAGAAAGCGTCCTCGTTATTCGCAATATGTTCTTGCTTGAATTTATCAGATGTCAGTACTGACCAATGTGGCTCGGTGGCGCCTAAATGCTCCCAACTCGACTGAATGTGATGGAGCAGGGACTGTCGCTCGTCTTCCGTCGTATCGAGCTGAATCTTCATGGGCGGCTCGTCTGCAGAGAAATTTAGCCATAACAGTGTTGGGTTTTGCTGCTTGAATTCCGCGCTGCGGATGATGTTGTTCCGGAGCGATCGCATGTCTGTGCAGTGCTTGACGTTGTCGTCGATTTCATTTGCATCGCGCGGCTCACGATCGAGCAATATCCGAATCGCGGTAGCAATTAGGTCTGGAGCCATGCTACTGGGTTGTTTGGGTATAGGTTGAACATTATCCTGCTGTTCGACATGCAAATCGGTCTCCACTTGATGTACCAGATCAGCAATGTCTTCGAAGGGAGGCAATCCTTTAAGATGTGCGATTCCAGTCGGCAGGGCAATCCAGAAGCGATCTTCGTATTGGAAATCTTGAATAAATTGCTGGAGTGCAATCTGGAGTCCCGGCCATTGTCCGGGTTGGCCTATCCCGGGGCCGCACAAAAGTGTGTTGTCGGTCAGTTCATTCCTGATGGCATAGAGCGTGCGAACCAGTGAGCTAAAACCGAGCTGTGGATGAATAATAACGACATCAGGCGTGGCCGTCGATTTGTCGTTTATAGGCTCGATAGGCATTTCGCGAGAGAGTTCTGCGACGAGTGGTTTACTGTCAACCGTGCCTAGCTCAAGTACGCGCGGTGTACGTCCATGTCTAGAAATACTATTGGTTAGGAGTGAGCGCAGGGTGTTCAGCAGCGCAGCGGTATCCGCGCTGTCACTTTGTCTGCCTGTCAGGCTTGGGTCTGTGGTCATTCTGAAGCTTCCGCGTTGTTGAGGTGCATGGGGTATGGTTCCGCTCCCTGGCTGATAGTGTCACGACGATTCCGATATCAGGCTGAAGGTACGAAGCATGCGAGTAACGGCTGATTCGAACAGCCGGCGAGACTGCGAAAGAAAGGGTTCATAAGTAGTTGTTGTAAATGTTTCCCAGGCCGGGAAATCCGGTGACCGACGGCACCAGTCTTGCAGCCCAAGTTGACTGAAGAGTTCCATGAGTTTGCTTTCATTGTTGTCGCCTGTCGTTAAAGCTGCCATAGGCTTACCCAGCTTAAGAGCGGCAATAGCACCGTGATACCGCTGCGTTATCACGCGATCACAATTGGATAGCACGCTGACCAGTTCGTCCATTGAAGTGACGAAGGTGATGCGCGCAAACACCTCTGCCAGAGGGTAGTCTATCGCGGGCTCCATAGAAATTACGATGTCGTTGGATCCCAGGCTGGATCGAAGCTGGGAATGCAGTGAACCAACCGGACCTCTCAAAATATACGCCGTGCGATAGGGTCTCGATACGGCATAGCAGGAACTGGGTGTGACGCCGGCCAGGAATGGGTCGGGACAGATGACAGGGTTGGTAGCCAGAGCTACAACTGATTCCATACTGAGCGAGTCTCTTACAGATATTAAACTGGCCCGAGCAAAGAGCGCCGCACAATTCTTGGACAAGGGATTTTCTACGCCACAGCCGAGAATGGCATAGGGTATCGGTATCGTTTGTGCCCAGAGCGGGTTCCAGAGTGGGTCGTGCGGATGGGCGAACAGGCCACCGCCTCCGATTACCAGCGCGTCAAACAGTGACAGCACTTTAGGATGCAATGGTAAATGCTGATGTTGCAACGCCAGCTCTGGCGGATAAACATAGGGCGCATTATCCAGAAGTGAATAGGCGAAGACCTCGGCATCGCACTGTGCTTGAATGGCCTTTCGAATAAAGGTGGGCTGGACAGCGTCGCCGGCATTCCCGTTTCCATAGGCCCCAAATATCAGCACTCTGGAGCGCTTACCCGCCATCGCACGGATATGTTCGGCGGTCATGTCTCTGGCAGTGGCAATCTTGTGGGCTTCGGAGGAGTTGTCGAGTAGTGCATGAATTGACTGCAGACTGCCTCGGTTCTCTATATGGTTTTGCAATTCCTGTGCGTTGGGCAATCGCCCAAGCACTTCCTGGTAGGCCAGCGCAATCTGGAATGTACGTTTGACAATGTCACTCATAAGTGATTCTCAAGAGAGTGATTCCCATAACGATTGTCCGCGCCCTACCTTAAGGGGCAGGAAACTGCGCCCAGATTCTTTCCGGAACGATCGATTGTGTGTTATCCGTTTCGTGGATAGTCAGGTGCAGGAGACCGCCATGCATCTCGATTGCTTCGCCATCCACGGCCAGTGCCACCGTGTCATTGGGTGAATAAATCCTGTCGTGCAGTACGCCGCTGTCATCCTTGAGTATTACTTGAATGGGAGCACGTCCGGGTGCCTCAATATGTAGGAAAAAGAGATCACCGGCATACTTACCAATGTCGATGTTAATACATTGACCGGGTAGCAGGGAAAGATTGCTGGAAAAAACCAGTTCATTATCGAGCGAATAGACCGGTTCGAACAATCCACCTCGATTGATTTCATTAAATCCCGGTACTGTTTGGCGCCAGTTGGCGGGTATAACCGGGAGATCAGGTACTGTCATGCGCAAAACCTCTTCGGGGTCGTCGATGATCGGAAAGCTATCTCGCGCTGTACCGGCGTAATAGTCCTGGTATTTTGTGAATGGTTCAGATTCTGGTGGACGCATAAGTACAGCAGGGACACCGACCGCCTCTGCCAGGATAACGCCATGCAACGAGCTCGCGATCACGATCTCAGCGGATAGTATCTCAGAGATCATTTCAAACAGATCGCAGTCCACGCTTCGAATCCGATAACCGCGCCCCTTAAACTTATGTTGTATGGCTGGCGTGTCTTTGTAATGTGGTATCAGCAATAGGCCTTTCCGCTGTTGCACCCGTTTCTGGCATTCTGCGATTTGAGGTGCAAAAATCTCGCCAACAAGCAAACCGGGATCGAAAAAACATCCGATATGCGAAATGTCCACGCCATTCCTGGCGAGATAGTCCGCGGTCAGGGGGCCTCGCACTGCCCTCACGTCAATTGTGGCTTTTTCCTCCTCCGTCAATGAGAGAGGAACCTCTTTGAACCCGCTACCCCAGATCAGATCGCCTGGAAGCGCGCGATGGGCAATCGATCCGGCGCCAAGTAGGCGACGCCCGCTCTGTTCGACCAGGGTGGAACGGCTGCCGAATAGCGCAGCATTGACATGGATCTGCAGGGAATCGCCCACATTACCGATAGAAAATCGTGCGGCAGCCAGATCTTCTGCTGAGCCAGTGACAGAATGTGGTGGCTGCCAATAGAAGGACCGCAAAAGCTTTTCGGTAGGAACCGCATAACCGCGGTTCTCAGCTTTCGCAGCTAAATAATTCGGGGTTGAAGGCAGTTGTGAAATCGGTCGCATCTGGCGATATAAATCAGCTATGGCATAGCGCCGGTATCCACACTTGAAATCGTTTATGCCATAAGTGATATCTAACGTATTTCCGTCTTGCCCCGCTAGCAACCCTGCTGGATAGAAACACTGTTCAACACGAGTATTGAGTTTCCGCTGGGGCTGCATCTGCAATTCATTAGCTGTGAGCCGGAACAGGGACGTGGCGCCGACCATGAGCGGGCGGAATGGTGGTGTGCTCTCCATGGCAATGAGATTGCCAGTATATATAAATCCGGTTTGTCCCTGTGCTCGGCTCTGGAAGACAGTGACAAGGTGATTGCCGACGCGTACTGGCGATGTTCCGCCATGTAGTGGACCTGACGAGATTAGTAGATGATCATTGATCCAAGGATGACGGAAAATCGGCCAGCACATCAAATGGTCTGGTTCGAATCGACACTGCAGAATTATCAGAGGTGCAAGAGTATAGATGGCATATAAAGTATCTTCATGTTCAAAAAACCCCCAATTTTTCTCGATCAAACGACGATTGCGAGCGAGTTTAACGACAATCGGATCGGCGACAGGTATGCCTACGGCGTCCACTTCTACTATATAGATGCTATTCGGCCTTTCACTGTGCCCGGTATTGAAAGTGACGAACTGGCGGCCTTGGTAGGAAAACGCGCGTGGGTCCGCAACCCATTTAAGATGGTCTGCGCGCCGCTGTATCTCGCCGGACCAATCGATTGGTTCAGAGATTGCGTTGTATGAACTATACAGAAGACAGCGATACACACAGCGGATGTCATCCTGGCCAACGCCACGGAATAGTGACACTGTGCCTGCAGAGCTTTCAAAGATGGTCGGATTAAATACGTGGTAATCATCAATGACCGCATTTTTGAAGTTTAGTGTGCGCAGAAGTAGTGGCTGTGGTTCCGATCGCATCAATGTCGTCATGAAGAGTATTTATCCGACCTGGTAATGGCCCACCAGTTCATCTGGAATAATCCATTGGTTGATTTCGAGCCTGCGGCAGAATTCTTCTTGCAATTGTTGTTTCTTAGTCCCGGTAAAATGAACCAGGAAATGTTCATCAGGCTGGAAATCAAATTCGAAATCACGATTGTTGAAATAATTATGATCAATAATCTTGAAAAATCTTTTGCTATAGCATGGGTGTGTTTCACTTAGATACACCATGGCTTCCTGGTCGCCTCCAGTGTAGTAGCCGTGTTTTTCGGGGTGCCAGAATTTTTCGACTATCGCCATGTCGGTATTTAGAACATCCCGTAAAAACTGCTTTGAAAGTGATGTACTTTTTAGAAAAAACTGTCCGGATGAGAATTTAGTGAATATCTTTTTGGTAGAGGGGCTTTTACAGATAAGTAATTGCTCGTCGTTAACCTGGCTCAAAAAGTGCGTTAGCGGAATTTCGAAATTGGTGAAGTATGCATCGTCGTCAATCCAGAATACCCAATCGAACAGATCCAGGTAGCGGAGGATAGTTTCAATCTTATGGAAATACTTGCGCGTATCCCGCTCGGGGGTTGAATTGAAAATGTAATAATACCCCCAGTTATCTGCATACGCTTTATGATTGACGTACGAAGAAAAACGCATTCCTGGCCAGTAAGCAGAGAGTATGCCTATTTTCAGGTCTGGTTGTTCTGGCCGATCTGACAATTATGATTCTCACTCTGCTGTAGTTGATAATTCAAAAATGCGACTTACATCATCTGTTCTTGATTGGAATAATGGACGATCTATCCAAGGGCTGCAATACGTGGACATTAGTTTTGGGCTCTGGCCTATTAAGCAGACGTGGGTGTAATAAATTATGCGGCTAAATTGTGAAGCTCTTGGATAATCTCGTCTTGCTTTGACTTCATTCGCGCATCCCACTGCCTCGTCAGCATCCAGGCTTGCTATTTGAATTCGGCCTTCGGCAGATCGCCGCCTTGCTGATATCGGGTAGGGTTGACCCTGATGCGCAGGCTACGCATATCCGGGGGCAAGGTGTGACAAGTTATCTAATCACCTGCTGATCCCTTGTGAGGGAGGAGCAGTGACTATAAAAGGCCAGCCAGCCCAGGATTCCTATTGCGAATCATTCTAGTTGACTAAAGTGTCAAATAGTCGCCACAACAGCATTTGTAACCCATTGTTTATATATATAAATACATCATAAATAGCGCGGCATGATACTTGCTGGTTGGTAGATTATCCCGTTATGGATTCGCTTGGTTTGTCCATCATCACGACTTAACAATAGTCATTTTGCGTGTGATAGGCAGTCTAAGTGGGCCAGCTTATCTGGCCTATACCGCCATTATGGAGCAAAGGCATGAAGCAATTTGATGAGCGTGGTTCCAACCTTATATTTCTGATTGCTCCACCGGGATCAGGAGCGTCACAGCTACAGACGCTGTTGAGCAATCATCCGAGTGTGCATAGTGTGCCCGACTCATGGATCATGCTTCACCCATTGTACGCTTTAAAGCGCGAAGGTCTGGAAGCAGAATATGAAGCGCCGCGTGCGCGCTCAGCCCTGGACTCGTTTCTATCAAAACTACCAGGTGGCGAGCAAGATTATATCGCCAGCCTGCGCGCCATGGCCTCGGTGCTTTATAGCCGGGCGCTGTCGATATCGGGGAAGACGCTATTTCTCGAAAACACGCCACGCTATTACCATATCATTCCTGAACTGCGTCGCGTATTTCCCCGTGCTCGGTTCATTTTTCTATTGCGAAATCCCCTGGCCGCGCTGACTTCGGTTCTGGGCTCTATATCTGCAGAAGTCAGTTCGAAGTTCAAGGACACGCCTGACTATGCTGATCTAAAAAACGCACCTTCCAGGATATTGGCTGCACTGAAATCTTCAGGTAGTGAGCATGTCCTTGTCCGTTATGAACAGCTTCAATCCAATCCACAGGACACATTGCAGGTGCTCTGCCAATATTTGGGACTTCATTATGACGCAGCGATGTTGAGCCAGCAGGTCTTTGGAGCGGTGGGAATAGGAATAGCAGGGGAGTTGCCATTGGATCCCCTTTCACTACAACAGCAGACACTCGCTCAGGAGTATCTGCAAGGCCTCGGTGAGCAACTTATCAGGGATCTTGGATATCACTATTCAGAACTTCAGTCGGTATTGCATGGTACTGATTCAGATATAAGGGAAGTACACGCAGGCATGGATGCCTGTGCATTGAATGAAGTTGGCGAGCAGTTGTTTGCCGATGGTGACATTGATGCGGCTATGGATAGCTTTCAGGCTGCGCTTAAGTTCGATAGCCTCAACCCTATTACCCTGAATAATATCTCCGTAGTGTATTGGCAGCGTGGCAATCTCCCGGAAGCGCTTTCACACTTGGCACGAGGGATGGAAATCGCGCCAGATAATCGTGAACTCATTAAGAATGGTGCGCATATTTTATGTGCTGCAGATCGACTCGGTGATGCGATTGATCTATGTCGATCATTTCTGTCGGAATATCCCCAGGATGAGGAGGTGCAATATATCTTCGAATCGCTGCAAGTTCAGTCTGCAGATAGTATTCCCTCGTTAGCCATCGCCACTGCGCCAGATTCGGCGTGGAGTCTCAACATCGCGGGCGAGTCATATTTCGAGATCGGCAACCTGGCCGCTGCTCAAAAAGCCTTTGAGCAAGCGTATGCGTTGGCCCCACAGGATGTCGATATATTAAACAATCTCGGCGTGTTGTTCTGGCATCAGGGTGCGGCAGATCTGTCCTTGAATTATCTCTGCCGCGCTCTTGAATTGCAGCCCGATCACCGTGAGACGGTAGTGAACTACGCGTCGATCTGCAATGTGTTGGGAGAAAACCGAAAATCCAGAGCCATTTGTGAAAAATATTTAGAATATTACCCGGATGATGACCAAGTGCGTGGATTGCTGGCCGATATTTTTGTGCATGTTCCGAAGACTAACGTTAAGAATTTATCCATTGAAGATCTCAATTTGGAAGGTGAGCGTCGGTTCTTCAATGGTGATGTTGTGGGCGCAAAAGCAATATTTCTTGAGGCCTTCGCCATAGATCCAATGAATGGTACGACCTGTAACAATCTTGGTGTTCTCGCCCGCAATGACGCGAACATAGAAGAAGCCCTGATGTATCTGGGGCGTGCGTTGGAAATAGAGCCCGATAATGCAGAGTTCGTGAATAATTGTGTGCAACTTTATCTCGATGCAAGCCGTGTTAAAGATGCCGTGGAACTTTGCGCGTCATTTATTCATAGTCATCCAGGATATGCAGATTCAGCAACTGTGGAGTATGACTTTCGAAATGTCGGTGCGGGCTGAAAATTTCATTGTTATTACCGTGGCCAATGAGTGTTTGGAGTAGATAATGATAGAGTCGCAGACATTCGGATTTAATGTCATCAGCTACGTGAGTGGGAATCTCGGTATCGGTGTTACCGCGCGCAATGTCGTACGCGTATTAATCGAGCGCGGTTGCCCGGTTGCCATACTGGATCTCGATCCAGGCCAGGGTCGTAAGGGATTCGACAATAGTTTTGAAGAATACTATGTAAAAACCGTGGAAGAGTTACCTTACGGTATCAATCTTCTTGTCTTGCCGCCGGCGGGTATTGGTGACTTATTGCCGACTATGTTTATGTATAAACCCAATTGCTTGAATGTTGGTTTTTGCATGTGGGAGTTGCCAAAACTGCCGAAGGCATGGATTTCCCCGATGCAGGCGCTGGATGTTCTCGTGGCGCAGACACAGTTTATCCGTTATGCCTTTGACTTCAATCTATCAGATGTGAAGACCATTTCCGCAGTGCATCCTATGTATATGCCGGAAGGAATAAAACCGGACCGTGAGCGTTATGGTCTGCCTGCTGATGCGGTTGTATTTTTCACCGGATTCGAGCCACACAGTGATCCACAACGCAAGAATCCATTTGCAACAATACGCGCCTTCCTGGAGGAGTTGGGACAGGATGAGCGGGCGCATCTGGTGGTCAAATTTAACAATGCAACGCAGAACGGCATTCTGCATCCGATCGTGCAGGAATTGACTGAATTATGTGGATCGCATCCGCGCATCCACTTCATGACTAACACGTTGTCATATCATGAGGTGCTCGAGTTGTATGCGAGTTGCGATGTTTATGTATCACTGCACCGGGCAGAAGGCTTGGGGCTTGGGCCGATGGAGGCTATGGCCTTGGGGCGTCCGGTTATCTCTACCGCGTGGTCAGGTAACATGAGTTACATGGATCATACCAATAGCTGTTTGGTGGGGTATGACCTTATATCAGTTGATGGCAGCATTTCCCATTACAGTAAAGAGGTCCTAGGACAGGAAACTGTCTGGGCCGATGCCCATGTCGCTGAAGCATCGGCGTGGATGCGCAGGCTTATTGATGAGCCTGAGTTTAGAAAAAGCATCGGTGAAAGAGCGCAGCACTCTATGAGCGCCCATCACAAGAAGGCATGTCAGGGCGAATTCATTGAGGAACTCAAAAGTATTTGGGAACACCATAACTACATTAATAAATCATGCATCTCAGTAGATAACTCAGCTTGCAAGCAGGTGCATGCGCTGCGAGAAGATAAGCGGGCAGAATACAGACGGCTATTAAACGAGAAATTCTGGGATAACAACTACCAGCAATGGATTAAGAAACATACCCTGCGTGATATCGATGCGAAGATTTATGCAGAGCGTCTGGTGTCGGTAGCGGGTATAAATCCTGTAATACATCTTTTGGTGACGGCGCGAGCTGGCAGGGAAGAATTACTGGCAGACACTCTCGATTCTATCGGTGGGCAACTCTATGAGAATTGGCGTCTTTCAATCATAACAGATGCTCAGATCCCAGAAGGTTCTCTGGATGCAAATGATCAAATCCAATGGCGTGCAGTAACTGCGGGCGGTGAGTTTGTTTCTGCAGTAAATGATGCTGCACTGTCGTTTGAGGCGGATTGGGTCGTACAGGTCGAAGCGGGTGATCGTTTGGCTCCGCAGGCGTTAGTGACTTGTGCTAGCTACATCAAAATACAACCGCAATGGCGCCTTATATATGTAGATGATGATCTAATCTCCAAATCGGGTGATCGGTACGATGCCCGCTTCAAGCCGGATATGAATCTGGATTTGCTTCGGTCGACCCCCTATGTGGGGAACTTCCTGGTAACGAGAAGAGATGCATTCCATGCTGTCGGTGGATTTACTGGATTGGAGAATTCCGCAGGATATGATCTTACATTCAAATGTGTCGAGACCTTCGGTGAGTCCGCAATAGGTCATATACAGGATGTGTTGTATCACCGGTTAGATTGGAACGAAAAGCAATTACTGACCGAGTCTAGAGAGGCCGCATGCAAGCAGGCGCTTGAGCAGCATCATGCTCGAAGTGGACTGAATGCACAGGTTGTTGCTGGTTTGTTACCTCATAGTTATTTTTCAGAGTATGAACATCCGAGAATGCCTTTGGTCACGCTCATCGTACCAACACGTGATCGGCTGGACCTTCTTCAACCCTGCGTGGAAAGTGTGCTGAATAAGACAAGTTATCCAAACTTCGAGATAATCGTTGTAGATAATGATAGTCAGGACCCTGAGACTCTGGCGTATATGCTGAATCTTCCCGTGAGGGATAAACGTGTACGGGTTATTCGTTACCCGCATCCCTATAATTATTCGGCGATGAATAACCTTGCAGCACGCGATGCGCGCGGTGAGTATCTACTCTTCCTTAATAACGATACGGTCGTCATACAGCCGCAGTGGCTTTCCCGCATGGTGGCCTTTGGACAGCGGAACGATGTCGGAATTGTCGGAGCACGTTTGGTTTATCCGAACAAGACAGTGCAGCACGTTGGTCTTATCGCGGGCATGGGTGTGCATGGAGTTTGTGAGCACGTAAATATCGGTAACCCTCTAGCTGCGCCGGGATATCTTGGGCGCTCACAGATGACTCAAAATCTTTCAGTGGTGACAGCTGCCTGTATGCTAGTTCGTAAATCCATCTATGATGAGGTTAATGGATTCGATGAGGTCCAGTTTAAGGTATTGTTCAACGATGTGGATTTCTGTCTGCGGGTCAAGCAGCGTGGCTGGAAGATTGTATGGACACCCTATGCGACGGTCTTGCATCACGGATCAATCAGTCTCAAGGGATTCACTGATACGCAGGACGAAACCCGCGGGCGTCATGAGTTGGACATTATGCTTGATAAATGGCTGCCTGAGCTATCAAGTGATCCAGCATTCAATCGAAATCTGAGTCTTCTGCATCGTTATGTCTCCGTTGATACGGAAGTGGATGCGCGCTGGGATCCTAATTTTCACGAGCGCAAGAGGATTATGGGTTTCGGGTCAGGGTCATATGGTGCATGGAAATACCGTGTAGAGCAGCCGCTTTCCGCGCTTGATGAGATGGGGCACGCCCAAACAGCGTTATGTATGTTTTCGGACCGGCGTGTGCGTGTGCCTACAATTGCCGAGCTGGAGCGATTGGCACCGGATGTTTTGCTGATGCATAACACGCTCCATAACATCCAGCTAGATGCGCTTGCCACCTACAAAAAACATCACAACGCTTTTGTGGTGTTTGGCGAGGATGACCTGATGTTTGCCTTGCCACCCAGTAACCCATTCTTTAAAACCGTCTACAAAGATATCAAAAAACGCATGCGCCGTGGTCTGGAGCTTGCAGACCGCGTTGTTGTGACAACTGAACCGCTCGCTGAGGCACTTGCAGAGATGACTAATGATGTACGAATAGTGCCTAATTATCTGCGTAAAAGTATTTGGGGCGATTTACAGTCTCAGCGTAGACGAGGTGACAGGCCTCGTGTGGGGTGGGCTGGTGCGCAACAGCATGGCGGTGATCTTGAAATGATCTCAGATGTTGTTCGAGAGACATCAAAAGAGGTCGACTGGGTATTTTTCGGTATGTGTCCAGAATCTATTCGTCCCTATTTAAAGGAGTTTCATCACGCAGTCTCGTTCGAGGAATTCCCAGTCACATTAGCCAGCCTTGATCTCGATCTTGCTATTGCTCCATTAGAACGAAACCGCTTCAATGAGTCTAAGAGTAATCTGCGCATACTCGAGTACGGAGCGCTGGGATGGCCCGTGGTGGCGAGTGATATCTATCCTTATCAGGACGGGCCGGTATGTCGGGTACCGAACAATGTAACTGCTTGGATAAAGGCAATTCGTGAAAGGATACATGATATCGATGCTACCAGTAGCGAAGGAGATCGCCTTAGAACGTGGGTGCAGTCACATTGGATGTTGGAAGACCATATGGAACTTTGGTTAGATGTGCTACGCCAAGATAGTACTTCGGTGTGTGATCCAGTTGCTACTCGAATTCGAAACATAGGCATATAAAACAGATGGATACATCAATCTGAGATCATGAATTAATATTTGCATGGCCCCGCCAAGGCGGGGTTTTTTTCGCCTTAAAGTTTCCTCCGCTTAAACCGCTAACATTGTCGGAGGCGGTGAATACCAAACCACTTGGTATATCTGCCAATCATAAATCGGGTTTGAAGCGCCAAGCGCTCGTTACCCGCTAAGTATTAGGAGAATTTCCATGGCTCTTTCTATTAACACCAATGTTGCTTCATTGACCGCGCAGCGTAATCTGTCCAGCACTAATGGTGCATTGGAGACCTCGCTGCAGCGCCTGTCTTCAGGTCTGCGTGTGAATAGTGCCAAGGATGACGCAGCTGGCATGTTCAGTATTGAACGTATGACAGCCGATATTCGCGGTCTTAACCAGGCCGTTCGTAATGCCCAGGATGGTATCTCACTGGCCCAGACGGGTGAAGGCAGTATGGCGCAGGTACAATCGGCTCTTCAGCGTATTCGTGAAATCGCTGTGCAGTCGTCCAATGCCACGGTCGAAGATCGTACCGGTTTGCAGGCTGAGGTGGATCAGCTGACCCAGGAACTCTCGCGTATTATTGATACTACCGAGTTTAATGGTAAGAAACTGCTCGACGGCACTAGTGGTGCCTTGGTCTTCCAGATCGGCCAGGACGGCAATGCCGATATGCAGATCAGCGTGTCCGGTGTCGATCTGACCGCAATGGGCGGTTACAACACGACCCTTACCGCAACCGGCGTGGTTGATGTCAGCAGCGCTACAGCAGCATCTGCCGCCATTGCGACCATGGATACCTCCATCAATACGGTATCTACCAACCGTGCCACCTTCGGTGCCGTGCAGAACCGTTTCGAAGCAGTGGTCGTAAATCTGACCAACTATTCTGAAAATCTGTCGGGCGCACGCGGCCGAATCCAGGATGCGGACTTTGCGATGGAAACGGCAAATCTGACACGTGCTCAGATTTTGCAGCAGGCTGGTACAGCCATGTTGGCTCAGGCCAATACGCTGCCGCAGGCCGCCCTGGCATTGCTCCGGTAAGCGGATCAATTGATCTAGCTGTGATGGATGCACGGGGCAGGAGGCCCCGTGCTCTCCACGAGAGATAACAGCAGGTGATCCTTATGTCTATCGATATGCTTAAAGTTGCGAATATCACGGACCCGCCGCGGGTCAACCCCAGTCCTCAAGTCGGCAAGGTAAAGCTCGTTGCTGAGAGTGTTAAGGGGAATGAGGTTGCCGCGAAAGGCGAGACCTTGCCGCATGAAGAGCCCAACCAGTCTACGAAGGTTGAACAGGCCGTGAATCAAATGAATCAGTTTGTGCAGACGCTGAGCCGCGATCTGCATTTCAGTGTTGATGAAGATAGTGGGCGGACTGTTGTGAAAGTGCTTGATACTGAAACAAAGGAAGTTATCCGTCAGATTCCTGCTGAAGAGTTGTTGCGGATGGCTAGCTATCTAACAGATGGCGGCGGTCTACTGCTTAAGGTACAGGCCTGATCATGGTTGGTATCTTTTTTGCTTTGTAGCAATTAAGGCCGAAGGGCAGGTAGGTATCTATGATTAGCGCACCGGGTGTTGGTTCAGGTTTAGACGTACAGTCTATCGTGTCCCAGCTCATGGCTGTGGAAAGCCGTCCCCTGCAAGCATTGCAAACATCCCGTAAGGTGTTGGATGCACAGATCAGCGCCTATGGTACTTTCCGTAGTTCCCTATCTACTTTCCAGACCGCTATCAAAGATCTGAAGTCTCTTGATGCCTTCAAAGTCTTTGCTGTTGCATCCACAAACACCGATGCCGTTACTGCAACCGGGGATTCTGCAGCTGCGGTAGGGACATTGGATATTCAGGTCAACCGACTTGCTCAGTCACATAAGCAAGGTTCGCTGGCCATTGCCGATACCGGAACTACCACACTTGGCGGCAGTGGCGATCAGATGACGATCACTGTTGATGGCAACGCCGTTGCTTTTGATGTGGGCGGTATGACGCTGAGTCAGATCCGTTCAGCCATTAATGAAACGGATGCTGGTGTAACTGCGACCATCGTTTCTGAATCGACAAGCAGCCACCATCTAGTCTTGACGTCTAATGAAACAGGCTCTGCCAAGGCGATGACCCTTGGATTTACCGGAACGTTAGGCGCTGACCTAGGGATGACGATGCTTAATAGCGTCGCTACCCTTGCCGAATTGGATTCCGAAGTTGTTATCGATAATACCTACACGGTAACGCGAGGTTCGAATAACATCAGCGATGCGATTGGCGGGCTGACGTTGAATCTCAAGGCAGAGACCACTACCGCAGCAAAATTGGACGTGACGCGCGACACTGAAGCAGTGGAAAAATCGGTTCAGACCTTCGTTGATGCATATAACGCATTGCGTACTACAATTACTAGCCTGCGCGACAAGGAACTCAAAAACGACAGCACACTGCGCAGCATCGAGTCGAATATCCAGAATGTATTCAATACGCCACCCGCTGGCTTGACGGGGACTTATGATTACCTTTCACAGGTGGGTGTTTCGATTCAGAAGGACGGCACCATGCAGGTGGATACAACTGCCCTGACAAAGGCGATCGATACCGATTTCACTAGTCTAGCAAACGTGTTTGCCAATGACAGTCAAGGTTATATGTTTCGGTTAGATGTTTCGCTGACCGATTTGTTGAGAACCGACGGAATTATCAAAGGACGCGAAGATGGTATCGCGGCCAGTAAGAAAAGTATGGATACGCGTATTGATAGCATGGAATACCGACTAGGGTTGGTTGAGCAGCGTTACCGTTCTCAATTCAACGCCCTGGATACCTTACTGGGACAGATGAAGACCACCAGTGCATATCTTACCCAGCAGTTTGGTTAGAGATCGGATGCGGGTATTTGAACATGAATGTTGCCCCTGTAGTGATGGGTGACATGGACATGAAGCAGAGCCATTAAACGTAACAGTATTTTTCAGAGGGAAGAAAAATGACCTACCCCAATGCACAGAACGCACTTGGCCAATACAGCAAGATGGCGGTGCATGCCGGTGTGGAATCAGCAAGTCCCCATCGTCTGATTCTGATGCTCATGGATGGAGCCCTGGAAAAGATTGCGCGTGCAAAAGGATTTATGAAGCGCAATGAAATACGCGCTAAAGGCCAGCAGATCGGTTGGGCGATCTCCATCTTAGAAGGGCTCAAAGCGAGTCTGAATAAGGCTGAGGGTGGCGAAATTGCCAACAATCTGGAGGATCTCTATATCTATATGGAACGACGCCTGATTGATGCGAATCGTGACAATGATATGAGTGTTCTCGATGAAGTCATGGGTCTGATGCGTCAGCTCAAAGAGGGTTGGGAGGCCATTGGTGACCAGGTCAGTGCCCATCCTGCCCAGGATAAGGCTGTCGGCGGATGAGTACGACCGTGCAAATGACCACTGCCGAGAGCGGTCAGATCGACATGCTCATGTCACTATCCCATAATCTGCTGCACTGCGCGCGCGCGGGTGATTGGGATGCAACGACGCAGCTCGAAGCCGAGCGGCGGCCGTTGCTCTACCAGGTTTTCGGTGCCGTTACACGGGGTAAACACATTCGATATCACACGTTACTCCAGGATATTCTCAGCGTGGATCGCGAAATCATGCAGCTCGCTCAACAGCGGCGGGACGAACTTGCGGGTCTGTTGCATCAGGTAGGGCAGGGCCGCACTGCACTCAAGGCTTACGAAAGCAACACGCGCTAATTCAAAATAGCGACAACCAGGATTTCTCCCACCAACAAATAACTGTCGGTATATCGGCGTTACTCCAGTAAAAATCACTCTAAACAGCTACTAACCTCCGGCCTAAACGCCACCTCTAAACGACCTGTTATTTCCGGGGTCCAGTTCTGGTGCTTGACTGTACGACATTTTCCATGCTCAATTAGCAACTTGCAGCGTAATACTCAGATGGCTTACTAATGAACCGGCCGGACTGTAAGAGTTCTTGATATATTCGGTCTATTCCAGCTGAGGGAATGTCCTCAATATTAGCGAACCCTAAAGGAACGTCGAGATTTTGACATTTCTCCCGTTCAGTGGTTAACTCTAACGCACTTAGATAAAAATCCGGGCAGTACTGGCAATAAAATGCAGGCTATACCCCAGCCGCAGCCAGACATTCACCCGGCTGATGAGCAGTCTTGGAGGAATAACGCATGTCTGTTGAAGGCAAAGTGCTGATCATCGAGGCGGATGCCGAACGCGGCAACGAACTCAGCGCAGTCCTCAAATTTATTGATCGTCAACCGATCATGGTCACCGATTGCAATCAATGGAAGGAAGCAATCGAAGATCCCGAAGAATTTATCTCGGTGCTGATTGGCCAATGTAAATCGGACAAGGCGCTCGAAAAGCTCCTAAAAGAGATTCACGATTTGGATCAGTATCTGCCGATCTTCTTGCTGGCGCACAAAGGCAAGGAACCGACGGTGCAGATTGATGCGAGTTCATGCATCCTTGGGCGAATCGAACTGCCGTGCCGCTACAGCCAAGTCACCAATGCATTGCATCAGGCCGAAGTCTATCGCGAGGCGCATCAGGAATCCGGTCGCCAACGTCCTGTCGATCTGTTCCGCAGTCTCGTCGGTAGTAGCCGTGCCATTCAACAGGTGCGCAAATATATCCAGCAGGTCGCCGATTCTGATGCCAACGTATTAATCCTGGGTGAATCAGGGACTGGCAAGGAAGTGGTCGCGCGAAACCTGCATTACAATTCTTCGCGTCGCGAAAAGGCTTTTGTACCAATCAACTGCGGTGCGATCCCCAGCGAGCTGCTGGAGTCTGAACTGTTCGGTCATGAAAAAGGTGCCTTCACTGGTGCAATCAGTGCTCGTCAGGGGCGCTTTGAAATGGCCGAAGGTGGCACGCTATTCCTGGATGAAATCGGTGACATGAGTCTGCCGATGCAGGTCAAGCTGTTGCGTGTGCTGCAGGAACGTACCTTCGAACGCGTCGGCAGTAATAAGAGCATCGAGGCCAATGTGCGCGTCGTTGCGGCGACGCATCGCAATCTCGAAGAAGCGCTCGTCGAAGGTAAATTCCGTGAAGACCTTTACTATCGTTTGAATGTGTTTCCGATCGGGATGCCGCCGTTACGCGAACGCGCCGAAGACATCCCGATGCTGGTGAACGAACTGATCCGCCGTATTGAACATGAAAAACGCGGTTCGGTACGCCTGACATCGGCTGCAGTCATGGCGCTTTGCCACTACGCATGGCCAGGTAATGTGCGTGAGCTGGCCAATTTGATTGAGCGTATGACAATTTTGCATCCTTTTGGTGTGGTGGACATTGGCGATTTGCCGGAGAAGTTCCAACTCGACGGTGACTCAGTTCCCCTGTCCAAGTTGAGCGAGGAACTGGTGGTTAATCCTCAACCCTTGGCGTTCGAGGAGCCGCGTCTGCCGCGTGGTGGCATCGACCTGAAGGAACATCTGAGCACCCTGGAGCAGAACTTTATTAAGCAGGCCCTGGATGATGCCGGTGGTGTGGTTGCGCATGCTGCCAAGCGTCTCGGTATGCGGCGCACCACGCTGGTGGAAAAGCTACGTAAGTATGGTTTACAGCGCGGAGATGTGGCAGGTCTTTGACGCGGAACGAAAGTTTTACCCTAACATTATGATTTAACATATGAATTATAAAAATCCCGGCTCTCCCCGGGATTTTTTTTGGCCTAAATTTCGTCCTGTCCAATGAGAATTCTGGCTTGATACCCGGTGTTGCCTTCTATAGGTGACGTCAAATTGACGACGTCAAAGACTAGCCGTAATAACTTATTGATCTGAAAGCATTCCATCGCCTGGGCATGCTTGTTGCTTTGATTCGTCACACAGGGCAACTGCCCGTACAGTGATTCAGGAGTCAACCCGACATGAGCCTCGATCCCCGCAGCCAAGCGCTGGCAGATGCCTTCGAAGCATTCAACCAGATGTCTCTGCAGCTTGAGCAATCTTATCGGGAACTCGAACTGCGTGTCGCGGAATTGAGCGGTGAGCTTGCCGAGGTCCGTTCAGAACGGGTAGAGCAACTGGCCGAAAAGGCGCGCTTGGTCGATCGTCTGCAGATCCTGCTGGAAACTTTACCGGCGGGTGTTCTGGTACTGGATGGTGTCGAGCGGGTTCGTGAATGCAATCGCGTGGCGGTTAACCAGTTGGGTGAGCCGCTGATTGGCGAGCACTGGTCGGTCATTACCGCGCGTGCCTTTCGTATGCAGGAGAGTCATGGTGCCGAAATTGCGTTGCGTGATGGCCGCCGGGTAAACATTGCCAGCCGTGCGCTAGATAGCGAGCCGGGCCGCATCCTGGTGTTGCAGGATGTCACGGACACGCATGCACTACAGGAACGTGCGTCACGCCAACAGCGTTTGAGTGCCATGGGCGAAATGGCGGCAAGTCTGGCGCATCAAATCCGTACACCGTTGTCTGCCGCACTCCTCTATGCATCCCATCTTGGAAAGGAACAACTTCCCGCCGGTGATCGAGCACGTTTTGCTGGTCGCCTGACTGATCGATTGAGCCATCTGGAGCGGCTAGTCAACGATATGCTGACCTTCGCACGTGGCGGCAGCGGTGGCGCCGAGCGTTTCAGTGTCAGCGAACTCGTGAATACATTTCAGCAAGCCATCGAGAGTCAGTTACAGCAGGCCGGTGCTCGATGCTGGGTACAGAATGCCGCGCCAACTATGCAAGTGGTTGGTAACAAGGATGCCTTGGTGAGCGCGCTCAACAATCTGGTGACCAACAGTCTGCAAGTCATGCCACAGGGTGCTGAGTTGGACCTCAATGTCCAGACCATTGAGTCTGGTGAGATCGAACTGCGATTGCGTGATAACGGCCCGGGCATTCCCGATGACGTGCGGGAACGCATTTTTGATCCTTTTTTCACGACGCGTACCGGCGGTACTGGCTTAGGACTCGCGGTGGTCCAGGCGACGTTGCGCGCGCATCACGGCGATGTGCAGGTGGATATGCCGGAATGCGGTGGCACTGAATTTGTGATGCATCTGCCGAATGCTCTGGCATCTGCCAATCTACCAGGCGGCCTGCGCACAAGTTACCTCACGAATGCAATGCCAGTTGCCACAGTTGTCTGTGGCATCAACTGAGGAGTTATTAATGAATCATGCAACCGTCCTGATCGTTGAAGATGACCCAAGTCTACGTGAAGCTCTCTGCGACACGCTGGAACTTGCGGGTTACGCGGTTAAGGCGGCCATGGATGGCCCGGCAGCACTGGAAGTTTTGGAGCGCGAAGCCATCGGCATGGTAGTGAGTGATGTGCAGATGCCGAATCTGGATGGCCATAGCCTGCTGAAACGCATTCGAAGCCGCAATCCGGATCTGCCGGTGGTGCTGATGACCGCCTATGGCACGGTACAGAAGGCAGTGGATGCCATGCGCTGTGGGGCAGCCGATTATCTGATGAAACCCTTTGATGCCGATGTGCTGGTCGATATGGTCAGCCGCTATCTGCCTTCGCCGCGTCCTGGAAATACTGCTGTTGTGGCTGAAGATCCGCGTACTCGCGACCTGCTGGCGCTGGCAGGGCGGGTCGCGAAGACCGATGCGACAGTAATGATCACTGGCGAATCCGGCAGTGGCAAAGAGGTGTTCGCTTGTTACATACATGAGCAATCCAAGCGTGCGTCTGGGCCGTTCGTGGCCATCAATTGTGCAGCCATTCCAGAGAATATGCTGGAAGCTGTGTTGTTCGGCTACGAGAAGGGCGCTTTTACCGGTGCCTACCAGGCGCGCCCCGGAAAATTTGAGCAGGCACAGGGTGGCACGCTATTACTCGATGAAATTTCTGAAATGGATATGGGCCTGCAGGCCAAATTGCTGCGAGTGCTACAGGAACGCGAAGTTGAACGCTTAGGTGGACGCGACATGATCGCTCTGGATGTTCGCGTGATTGCGACTTCCAATCGGATCATGCGTGAAGAGGTGGCTGCCGGGCGATTCCGTGAAGATCTGTTCTACCGTCTGAATGTATTTCCGCTGCATCTGGCGCCGCTGCGTGATCGGCCTAGCGATATCCTGCCGATAGCGCAACGCATGATCGAACGTCATTGTCCCGCCGGCAAGCCAGTACCCAATCTGTGCCCGAATGCGGAACGTCAGGTGCTGGGTTATCCCTGGCCCGGCAATGTGCGCGAACTCGAAAACGTACTGCAGCGCGCCATTATTATGATGTCCGGTGACTGCATTGAAGTCTCAGACCTGCATTTTGAAACGGTCACCGCGAAAGGACCGACCGCTGTCGTGGAAAGCCGGCCAGTGGTTGAGACCGCCATACCCAACAGCGACCGTCTGGACGATGATCTGAAAAATCACGAACAGATCTTGATTCTAGAGGCATTGGCCGCGGGTAAGGGTAGTCGCAAGGCCGCCGCCGAACGGCTCGGTATTAGCCCGCGTACTCTGCGCTATAAATTGGCGCGCATGCGTGAAGAGGGCATTGCCGTTCCCGGCTGATGCCGTGGCGCAGATTCTGCATAAGTAACAATATAAGAGACATTAAATAAACCGTTTTACACAGGCAGCGAGGAACAAATCATGGCAGACATCGATGTGAATCAGATCTTGATGCAGATGCGGTCGATGGCCGCAGCGGCCCAGGGTGGTGCGGCCGCGCAGCCAGCAGCCGCAGCCCAGGGTGCAGATTTTGCCTCTTTGTTGCAGTCGTCGGTAAATCAGGTCAACTCCACGCAGAGCACCGCAAAAACTATGTCAGAGGCTTTCGCTAAGGGTGATCCGAGTGTCGATCTTACCGAGGTGATGGTGGCGGTTCAGAAAGCCAGTGTGTCATTCCAGGCTATGACACAAGTGCGCAACAAACTTGTGCAGGCTTATCAAGATGTGATGAATATGCCGATCTAACAAGGTTGAGCATAAGCGGGAACTGAATGCTGACCATACGGCATTCAGCGGGGGAACTGACTAACAGATTTGTGGTAAATGAAAATGGCGATGACACAAACAGCACAGGGTTTCGGGGGTTTGCCGGCAGTTCGGCAGATTGGTTTGATGATCGGATTGGCGGCCAGTGTCGCCTTGGGTGTCGCAGTTGCACTCTGGTCGCAGACGCCAACCTACAGCCTGCTCTACGGCAATCTGTCGCAGCGTGATGCCGCATCCGTGACTGAAGCGCTGCAGAAATCCGCGATCCCCTTCAAAATTGATGAGACCACCGGCGCCGTCATGGTGGCCTCAGCACAGTTGCAGAACGCGAAAATGAAACTCGCGGCGGATGGCTTGCCCAAGGGCGGCAGCAACGGTTTCGAAATGCTCAGCGAGGATCAGGGTTTTGGTACCAGTCAGTTTGTCGAGGCCGCGCGCTATCAGCATGCCTTGGAAGGTGAGTTGGCGCAGACCATCAGCAGTATTCGCAACGTGGAAAGTGCGCGTGTGCACTTAGCCATCCCCAAGCGTTCGGTGTTTCTACGCAAACAGGAAGATCCGACCGCATCGATCGTGGTCAACCTGTATGGCGGTCGTAGTCTTGATGAAGGACAGGTTTCATCCATCGTGCATCTGGTGGCGTCCAGCGTACCGCACCTGAATTCCAGTCAGGTCACTGTCATTGATCAGCGCGGCAATCTCCTGACTGCAGGTGATGGTGCCTCTGAGGTGGGTATGACCTCTACCCAGTTCGCCTATACGCGCAAGGTTGAGGACAGCTATATCAAGCGGGTCGAGGATATGCTGAGCCCGCTGATTGGTGCAGGTAAAGTGCGTGCACAGGTGTCCGCTGAATTGGATTTCACAACCACGGAGAAGACGCTGGAAAGTTTTAATCCTGATTTACCCGCCTTGCGCAGCGAGCAGATCAGCGAGGACCAGTCTTCATCGAATGCAAGTGGTCTGGGGATCCCCGGCACACTATCCAATCAGCCGCCCGCTGGCGGTACCACCGCAACGTCGGGTGCCCCTGAGGCCAGTACCGATAGCAGCGGGAATTCCAGTAAGCGCAGTACCCGCAATTATGAACTGGACAAAACCATCAGCCATACGCGACTGGCCAGCGGTGAGATCCGGCGGCTGTCAGTGGCCGTGGTGCTGGATGACAAGCAGACGGTGGATGATAAAGGTGTCACCACCCACGCGCCCTGGGCAGCGGAAGATGTTGCGAAATTCACTACCCTTGTCAAAGAGTCAGTGGGTTTCAATGCGCAACGTGGTGACAGTGTGCAGGTCATCAATGCGGCGTTCCAACCCATACCTGAGGTCGAACCGTTACCTGAACAGCCCATCTGGGAAAAGCCCTGGGTGTGGGATGTGTTGAAGCAGGCCGCCGGCGCGATCGGAGTGTTGATCCTGATTTTCGGTGTGCTCAAACCTACCTTGCGTAGCCTGACGGAGAAGGGTGTTTCCTCGGGTCATGCATTAGCTACTGCAGGAGCCGCAGGCGAGGCAGGTATGGCCGATGATCAGCTGACACTGGGTGCGCCGCGTGTCCAGGCAAGTCTATCGGCACCACAACATCAGTACGAACAACAGATCACCACGGCCAAAGGTATGATCCAGCAGGATCCCAAGCGCGTAGCACAGGTGGTCAAGAACTGGGTGAATGAAGATGGCTGAGGCAGGCTCATCAGGTAAGTTTACGGGTGCCGAACGCGCCGCGATTTTTCTGCTGTCGCTTGGCGAAACGGACGCTGCACAAATCCTTAAGCACATGGGGCCGAAGGAGGTGCAGAAGGTCGGCTCCGCCATGGCGGTGATGGCGAATGTATCTCGCGACCAGGTGGCGACTATCCTGGGTGATTTCATCGATACGGCTGATAATCAGACTGCCTTGGGTGTTGGTTCCGAAGACTATATCCGCAAAGTCATGATCGATGCATTGGGCGAAGAGAAGGCCGGTGGTCTGATCGATCGCATCCTGATGGGCCACAACACTAAAGGCCTGGAGGCGCTCAAGTGGATGGATGGACGTGCGGTCGCGGAAATCATTCGTCTTGAGCATCCACAGATCATGGCCATTGTGTTGTCCTTTCTGGATAGCGATCACGCTGCTGAAGTGATCGGCTATCTACCGGATCGCGTTCGCGTAGATGTGTTGCTGCGTATTGCCACGCTTGACGGTATTCAGCCGGCGGCACTGGCGGAACTGGACGAGATCATGGAGCGGCAGTTCTCCGGTAATAGTAGCAATGTCAAATCATCTTCGGTCGGTGGCGTAAAGGCTGCGGCCAATATTTTGAATTTCGTCGGCGCTGCAATGGAAGGCGAAATTATGGAGCTGATCAAGGATGCTGACGCCGAGCTGGGGCAGTCGATTCAGGATCTGATGTTCGTCTTCGACAATCTGGCCGATGTCGATGACCCGGGCATTCAGGCATTGATGCGCGAGGTGTCGTCCGACAATCTCATCATTGCCCTCAAAGGCGCCGACGAAGCGGTGCGGGAGAAAATTTTCAAGAACATGTCCAAGCGTGCGGCTGAAATGTTGCGCGACGACCTGGATGCGAAGGGCCCCGTGCGGCTGTCCGAGGTCGAGGCAGCACAGAAGGAAATCCTCGCCATTGCGCGGCGCATGTCCGAGTCCGGTGACATTGTGCTGGGTGGCAAGGGCGCCGAACAATTCGTGTAATTATGGTTCTAGGTTTTATGTTTTAGGGTTTCGTTCCTAGCACCTATTACCCCGGAACCTGGCCCCTGATTTAATAGGAGACGTTGTGCATAACAGGACTACCGTCATGAGCAAGATTATTCCTAAAGAAGAATTGAGCGGGATCGAGAATTGGTCGCTGCCCGAAGTGAGCATCACCGGGCAACGTGCACCTGCGGCGCGCCCACTGACCGCGCGCCAACTCGAAGAGCTGCAACAACAGGCGCGCGAAGAAGGTTTTCTACAGGGTCGTCGCGAAGGACTCGAAGCCGGCAAAAAAGACATCAAGGCACGGGTGCATGAGCTCGAATCGTTAATGCAAACCCTGGCCAAACCACTGGAACAGTTGGATACACAAGTTGAGCAGGAATTGGTGCAACTGGCCTTAGCGGTGGCGCGGCAACTTATTCGGCGCGAGCTGAAGGCTGACCCTGGGCAAGTATTGGCAGTGGTGCGCGAGTCCATGGTGGCATTACCCATCGCGGCGCGTAATGTGCGTTTGCATATGCACCCTGAGGATGCCGCGCTGGTGCGCGAAACTCTGTTGCTGAGCGAGAACGAGCGCAGCTGGACGATCGTGGAAGATCCGCTGCTGACCCGCGGTGGCTGTAAGGTAAGCAGCGAGACTTCGCAGATCGATGCCAGCATAGAACGTCGCTTGCATTCGGTGATTGCCAACGTGCTCGGCGGCGAACGCGAGTCCGACGTCGAATGATTTTCGCAATGTAATTTTTAAAAAGATACGACAACACAGAGAAGGATAGCCTGATGGGCAGCATGGCGAATCGTCTACCGGAGGCTAAACGTAGTGCAATCTGGCAGCAGCGTATTGCGGCCTATGCGCAACGCGCGCAGCGTCCCGTGTCGCTGGATGTAGAGGGTCGCTTAACGCGCATGGTGGGCCTGACCTTGGAAGCCGTTGGTTGCCCTGCGGCGATTGGCGGTCGCTGCATGATCGTTAATCCCGATGACACGCGTATCGAAGCTGAAGTGGTGGGTTTCTCGGGCGAAAAATTATTTCTGATGCCGATCGGCGATATCCAGGGTCTGGTACCGAATGCGCGCGTGATACCGACGCGACGTGTATGCGAGGCAGCGGTCGGCCCGTGCTTACTTGGCCGTGTATTGGATGGTGCAGGTCAGCCTTTGGATGGCAAAGGGCCGCTGACTAGCACGACCCGGGTCCCACTGACTGGACGCTCCATTAACCCTTTGTCGCGCAAGCCGATTCGTGAACCTTTGGATGTAGGCGTGCGTACCATCAATGCGTTACTCAGTGTCGGGCGCGGTCAACGTATGGGTCTGTTCGCCGGCAGCGGCGTCGGCAAAAGCGTGCTGCTCGGCATGATGACCCGCTACACCAATGCCGATGTGATTGTGGTCGGCCTGATCGGCGAACGCGGCCGTGAGGTCGTGGAGTTTGTCCAGAATACGTTAGGTGATGAGGGTATGGCGCGTGCGGTGGTCGTGGCTACACCGGCAGATACCTCACCCTTGATGCGCATGCATGGCGCCATGTTGGCGACGAGTATTGCCGAATATTTTCGTGATCAGGGGTTGCATGTTTTATTGCTGATGGATTCACTGACGCGCTTCGCCCAGGCGCAGCGCGAAATCGCCCTGGCTATTGGTGAGCCGCCGGCCACTAAAGGTTATCCGCCCTCGGTGTTTGCCAAGTTGCCGCAGCTGGTGGAGCGTGCCGGCAATGGTGATGTTGGTGGTGGGTCGATTACCGCGTTTTATACCGTACTGACCGAAGGTGATGATCAACAGGATCCGATTGCCGATGCAGCGCGCGCGATCCTGGACGGCCATATCGTGTTGTCACGTGAATTGGCCGAGGCCGGGCATTATCCGGCCATTGACGTCGAGGCGTCGATTAGCCGCGCCATGACTGAAATCACTGATGCAGGCCATCTCAATTCCGCGCGACGCTTTAAACAACTCTATTCGACCTACCGACAGCATCGCGATCTAATCAGTGTTGGTGCCTATCAGAAGGGTGCCGATCCGCGCGTAGATGAGGCCATGGTCTATCACCCGAAAATCATGGAATTCCTGCAACAGAATATGCATGAGCCGGTGCCACTGGTCGACAGCCTGGATGATCTAGATGAACTTATCGTTCGTAAATCCGCGCTGCCTGCCACGACGGCGGCAAAGCCAATTGCTGCTCGCCACTGATGCCGTCCTGAATTATGACGCGAAGCAAACGCATGCAGTCAGTGGTGGAGGTCACGGCAAGTGGCGAACGTGAGTCGGCACGGCTTTTGGGGGAATTGCAGAAGCGCGTGCAGGCAGCCGAACAACGACACCAGGAGTTGATTCGCTATCGTGAGGACTACACAAAGCAATTTGCCAACGGCGGCAGTTTAACGGCGGCCCGCCTACAGGATTACCGGATTTTTCTCGGGCGTCTCAATCAGGCCGTAGATCAACAGCAGCAGCTGGTGGAACGCGCAAAGAAGGACTGCGACAAGCAGCGCCAGTGTTGGATGGAGATCCACACCCGGGTTCAGGCCCTCGGTAAAGTCGTTACTCGCTATCGTGACGAGGAACGCGGCGACAACGAGCGCCGCGAACAGAAAGATTCCGATGCACAGGCACAGAATAGGCGGGTGGGTGAGCAGGACGATGAATAGCGCGTTGAATTGAGCCGCGCTGCCGAGGCAACGAGGCTGGCACGCCACTTGCTCTTATCCAACTATCTCTAATGCATCCAGTTCAGGAGAACCTAATGACCGACGTGATGCTGCCTCAAGTTTCTCCACCCCAAGTCGTGGTCAAGCCCGATAGGACTGTCGCCAAGAGTCCGGAGCTTGCCCAGAAATCTGAGTCGAATCAGGGCTTTTCAAAGGCACTCAAGGACCGTATGCAGACCGCGAAGGCTGGCGAGACCAAGGCCGGCGACAACACCAAAACCGCGGAACCGGTCGCATCTCAGCCCAGCGAAGCCGCACCTGTGGATTCGGCGGATGGCAAGCAGCTGCCGGCAAACGGCAAGGCCGAAGACAGTTTGATTGCCACCCTGGCACCAGAGACGCCGCCCCAGGTACTGCCAGTGCCAGCACTCACGGAGGCAGAGGGCAGCCTGGATAACGGGGCCATCGCCGAACAAGAGTCGGTTCCAACAGTGGCGCCAATCGCCTTCGTAGCGGCGCCAACCGAAAAATCGGTTAGCCCGGTTAGCATTGACCCAACACCCGTGCGGCAGGGGCCTTTGACTGCTGCTGTGCAAGCAACACTACCAGAACCCGCACACTCAGCAGTGGCTCTAGCGGTACGGGATGCCATTGCCGAGCGTGATGCGGCTGCATCGACCCAACAGGCACAGCTGCGCATGGGAGCAGAAGTGCGTGCTATTGCAGTGGTGCAACAACGAGGTACAGGTTTCGAGGCGGTGCTGGATCGCGTGGCACCGGCGCAACAAACCCAACCGACGACCGCATTGCCGCAAGGCATGCAAGGGGTGCTGGCTCAGGATGCGAGTGCGGCAACGGTGCGTCCAGTTCTGCCGACTACGACGCTGGAGACGCCGTTTCGCCAACCGGGCTGGGATCAGGCGCTGAGTGAACGGGTGCTCTGGGCGGCGAGTCAAAAATTGCAGAGCGCGGAAATCAGATTGAATCCGCCGCAACTGGGTCCGATCGAGGTGCGCGTGCAGATGCACCAAGATCAGGCACAAGTCAGTTTCACGGCGCAGCATGCGGTGGTGCGTGAGGCGTTGGAAGCCTCCATGCCGCGGCTGCGTGACATGCTCAATGCGAGTGGTTTCAACCTGGTCGACGTCAATGTGTCGCAGCATTCATTTGCCGAACAGCAGCGCCATGCGCAGGGATTCGGGGCGTCTGCTCACAATCGGCGGGGTGATGAAGATGGTACGGCGATGAGTGTCGCCACCCCTCTAGAACTTAACCGCGTCGGGGAAATGTCACGTAGTGGAATAGACTTATTTGCCTGACTTGAAAAGGGCCTTAAGAATGACCGGATTGCGGGATAAAAATGACCTGTGCAGTCCCCAGTAAATATGTTACCGTCGCAAACGTCGGTGATAACAACAAATAATTAAAATGGCTGGAGAAAAACGAGGCAGGCGGAAAAATACTGGGGGGGCAGGTTCATCGGCCACACCTCCATCGCTTGCGCGTGAAATGCGTAAAGAATTTCTCTACGTCCTGCAACTCAGCAGCGACGATTCCATCATCCTTCGCAAATACCATCAGCAGCTTTCGCAGGGCGCCGCGAATTTCGCGCAGGATTATTACAATTACCTGTTCGATAATGCCGCGACCGCTGAGGTGTTGTACGCCTATGAGCGCAACGGCGGCAACATCGGCGATCTGGTGCGTTCGCAATTGCAGCAAATGCTGCAACTCTTGAATGCCGAGCATGATGATGGCGTCGCCGATATCGGTGAGCGACATTTTATCAAAGGTATTAAACCGGTTTGGGTGATGGGTGCCTATCGGCTCTATCTCAATCATCTACAGAAACTCATCGCAACCCTGCCAGACATCGACCCCGCTGATCGGCATCAGCTTGAAACCGCACTGGTCAAACGTATCTTTCTCGATATGGGGCTGATGCTGCAGGGTTACTGGGACAGCATGCGTTTGCAGTTGGATACCGAACGCTTAGAGTCCTACACCGCTTTTACGCGGGTGGAAGAGTTGCTTACCAACATTCCACAAATGCTGTGGTCTTACGACGTGCGTACACATGAACTGTTATACGCCAGTCCAGCCCTGCGCGCGTTATGTGTTGCGGGCAGTCATGATCCCATTCCCTGTTTTGATCGTATACATGCTGACGATCGCGAAAAAGTCGGTGCCGCCTGGCAACTCGCGATGGAAGGTAAACAAACTGAAGTGCAGGCGCGCGTCATGCTGATGGCTGACACGGAGCGCTGGTGTCAGCTGCGTTTTCATCCCAACAGCAGCGGCCGTCGCCGTGCCCAGCGCATTGATGGACTGCTTGTAGATATTACCGAGACCCATGATGCGCTCGATGTTCTCGAACATCAGGCGACAACCGATGAACTGACCGGACTCGCAAACCGTACGCTATGGTATGACCGCGTCAACCAAGCGTTGGCCAGTTCGCGCCGGGAAGAGGGGCGGGAGGTCGTGCTGATGTTGCTCGATCTTGATCATTTTAAATTGATCAACGATGAACTCGGACATCTGGTCGGTGATGATGTGCTGCGCCAAGTGGCCCGCCGTCTACAGGGCGCGCTGCGCGATTCCGATACGCTGGCGCGATTGGGTGGCGATGAGTTTGCCATTCTGATGCCGGCCGTACCGAGTGGCGAGCGCGCCGGTGAACGCGTGGCGGCCAAGGTGCTCAACTGTTTCGAACATCCATTCCACTGTGGTGACCGCGAACTGTTCCTGAATGCCTCGGTCGGTATTGCGCTATACCCGGAACACGGCGAAGACGTCAACGAGCTGCTCGGCCATGCCGATGTCGCCATGTATAACGCCAAGCGCAGCGACGGCCATTACAGTTTTTATGATGCCGAGGGCCAGTCTGGCAATGCTCGGGAGCTGCGCTTTTCCGGCCAGTTGCGTCATGCCCTGGACCGCAACGAATTCGAACTATATTACCAACCCAAAGTTGGGATGCTGGATAAGACGGTGTGTGGCGTCGAGGCCTTGCTGCGTTGGCAACATCCTCAGCAGGGTCTGGTCAAGCCGGGGCATTTTTTGCCCATTGCCGAACAGATTGGGTTGATGACGCCCATCACCAGCTGGGTGTTGGTGACTGCCTTGCGGCAGTGTAAAACCTGGCAGGACGGTGGCATCTGTATGCCAGTGTCGGTGAACGTCTCTGCACGTTCATTCCAGAATCCGCGGTTGATCGAACGCATCCAGTGGGCTTTGGAACAGGCCGAGGTTGATGGCAGCTGCCTGGAAATTGAAATCACCGAAGATACCCTGATGGGGGACTTGGGCCGCGGTGCAGAGGTCTTGGCACAACTGCATAACCTGGGTGTGGCCGTCGCAGTGGATGATTTCGGTACTGGGTATTCTTCGCTGTCTTATCTCAAACGCTTACCGATCAATACCTTGAAAATAGACAAATCCTTCTTGGTTGATATGTCACAAAACGGTAACGATGCCATGATCGTTCGCTCCATTATCGATCTTGGGCATAACCTGGGATTCCAAGTTATCGCTGAAGGTGTAGAAGATTCTCTCTCTTGGGACTTGCTGAGCCAACTCGGCTGCGATGCCGTGCAGGGCTATCACATCAGTCATCCCCTGCCGGATATCCAGTTTGCCGATTGGTTGCAGAAGTCGCCCTGGGATGGAGTGCGTAATTAATTCCGCAATTTAATCGGTTGGGCTCGCCAACATTCCGGCTAGGCCATCTGCCCAGCCAGCGTCAACTCTCCGGCATCCGCATTTAATACAGATATAACCTTCCGTAATTGCACGTTATTTAATTTCCTGACGCCGTGGCATAGGATTTGCTTTGTCCCTGTAAAGCCAATTTCAGGGGATTGTAGGGCATGGCAAAGGAAGATTTGGATCTCGACGTCGAGGCAGAAGTAGCGCCCGAGAAAAAATCCGGTGGCATGAAAATGATCATCATCGCGGTGGTCGGTGTGCTGGTATTAACCGGTGCGACCCTGGGTGCCCTGTATTTCGCGGGCATCATTGGCGGAGATAAGGCAATAACACCTGTTGCTGAAGGCGCTCCCGCCGAGAGTCAGGACGGGGATGCTGCAAAGGCCGCCAACAAGACCAGCACAGCCGCCGTGGCCAAAGGGCCGGTCATCTACCTACCCATGGAACCAGCCTTTGTCGTCAATTTCGGCGCTGACGCCGACGTGCGTTTCATGCAGATCAATATCCAGGTGGGCGCTCACGATCAGGTGATCATTGATAACGTCAAGACCCACACGCCAGCAATCCGCAATGGTTTAGTCATGCTGTACTCCAGTCAGGATCCGGTAGTGCTGAATACGCGCGCCGGCAAAGAGGAGTTACTCAAACAGACACTCGAGGAAATCAACCGCGTTTTGAAAGATCAAACCGGTTCCGCGGGTGTCGAAAATGTCTATTTCACCAGCTTTGTGATGCAGTAAGGAACCCTCAGTGAACGATCTGCTTTCACAAGAAGAAATTGATGCCCTACTGCACGGTGTCGGTAGCGGTGATATCGACACTGACGGTGATGATGACCTGATTGATGGTGAAGCACAGAATTACGACTTCACCAGTCAAGATCGTATTGTCCGTGGGCGTATGCCCACGCTGGAGATGATCAACGAGCGTTTTGCACGCTATTTCCGCATCAGCCTGTTCAATATGCTG
This sequence comes from Thiohalobacterales bacterium, assembly GCA_041739295.1. Classification (GTDB taxonomy): domain Bacteria; phylum Pseudomonadota; class Gammaproteobacteria; order Thiohalobacterales; family Thiohalobacteraceae; genus JAHJQQ01. The sequence goes on from JBGSOE010000173.1 coordinate 52,532, forward strand.
CGTCGCACGGCCGAGATTTCCGTCGGCGGTGTGCAAATGCTCAAATTCGCAGAATATGTTCACAGCCTGTTCGTGCCCACCAGCCTCAATCTGGTGAAGGTCAACCCGCTGCGTGGAACCGGTCTATTCGTGTTTGATCCCAAGCTGGTTTTCATTGTGGTGGATAACTATTTCGGCGGTGATGGCCGTTTCCCGACCAAGATCGAAGGTCGGGAATTCACACCCACCGAGCAGCGTGTTATTCAGCGCATTTTGCAACAGGCCTTTGCCGATTTGATTCAGGCCTGGAGACCGGTATTAGCAGTCGATTTTGAGTATTTGAATTCTGAAGTCAATCCGCAGTTCGCCAACATCGTGAGTCCCACCGAAGTCGTGGTGGTATCTACCTTCCATATCGAGCTCGAAGGCGGTGGTGGCGCACTACATGTGACATTGCCGTATTCAATGATAGAACCGATTCGTGATGTTCTTGATGCCGGTGTGCAGAGTGATCGTAGTGATGTCGATGATCGCTGGCGGATAGCAATTCGCGAAGAAATGAAGAGTGCGCCGATTGAATTGTCCAGTGTGTTGGCAGAAACCACTATCAGCATGCGCGACTTATTGAATCTCAAAGCCGGTGACGTCATCCCCATCGAATTCCCGGATAAGGTCACGCTTCGCGCAGAAGATATCCCTGTATTCCGCGGCCGGTTCGGGGTGTCGCATGGCAATAGTGCCGTCAAGATCACGGAACCCGTCCAGCTACGTGCGCTGGCCGTTTCCCAATCCAATCATTAAATCAGCAGGTATGTGCCATGAGTGACGATATCGAAAGTCAGGATGATGGAATGGATGATTGGGGCGCAGCCTTGGCCGAACAGGCGGATGCCAAAGAGGCTGGCAAACCTGCAGGTGCCGATGTGCATGTGGCCGAGCTCAATGATCTCGAAAGCGATAATATGCCGGTGGCGAACGAGAATGAAACCAACCTCGACATGATTTTGGATATACCGGTCACCATCGCAATGGAGATCGGTCGTACCAAAATCAGCATCCGCAATCTTCTGCAGTTGAATCAAGGATCGGTAGTGGAATTGGACCGCCTCGCAGGTGAGCCCATGGATGTGCTGGTCAATGGCACGCTGGTGGCACATGGCGAGGTCGTGGTCGTCAATGAGAAATTCGGTATTCGTCTCACCGACGTGGTGAGTCCGGCCGAACGCGTCAAGAAGCTCAAGTAAATGTCCTTCAACCTACATGCAGTAGCACGCCGCCGTCTGAGTGGTGCGTTGGTTGGTGGAACACTATCGATAGTAGGTGCAGTTGTACAGGCCGCCGAAACCGCCGTCAGTCCGAAAGTTCCGCCGCTGGAGATCGAGCCAATGGCGACGGGCAACCTGTTGCAAATGATATTGGGACTGATCGCGGTATTGGTCTTGATCGTTGGTCTCGCCTGGATAATGCGACGCGTGGGTGGCGTGACGGGTACGGCGGCAGGCTCGCTGCGTGTATTGGGTGGTCTATCGATGGGCACACGTGAGCGTGTGGTGTTGGTACAGGTTGGCGACACGCAATTGTTGCTCGGTGTGGCGCCGGGGCGCGTGCAGACTCTGCACGTGCTTGAGCATCCGATCCAGCCACTAGAACAAGACAAGTCCGGAAAGGGCAATTTTGCAGCCAGCCTGAGTGCGGCGCTGCAACGGGGGAAGAAAGTATGAAATACGTCGCTCGGCTGGTGGTGTTGCTGAGTCTGCTGTTCCCGCTGGCGGCATTGGCCGAGCCGGGTTTCGCCGCATTTAAAGTGCAGGATGATCCAAATGGTGGTCAGACCTATTCCGTGACCATCCAAGTACTCGCGTTCATGACGGCCATTAGTTTTCTGCCGGCCGCCCTGATCATGATGACCTCGTTCACCCGCATCACCATCGTGTTGGCCATTCTGCGTCAGGCCCTGGGAACGCAGTCGACGCCATCCAATCAGATTCTAATTGGATTATCACTAATGTTGACCTTCTTCATCATGGCGCCGGTCTTTGATCAGGTCTATGACGAAGCGCTGCAACCTTATCTCAATGAAAAAATGGCGCCGCAGGAGGCTATCCAGAAAGCCGCCAAACCGTTCCGCGAATTCATGATGGGCCAGACCCGTGATGCAGATCTGGAGACCTTTGCTGATATTGCCCGAGCCGAACCGATCAGCACCATGGAGGAAATTCCGTTTTCTCTGTTGTTGCCGGCCTTTGTCACCAGCGAATTGAAGACGGCATTCCAGATCGGGTTTCTGATCTTGATTCCATTTCTCGTGATCGACCTGGTTGTCGCAAGCCTGCTGATGTCGATGGGCATGATGATGTTGTCGCCGATGATCATCTCGATGCCCTTCAAGATTATGTTGTTCGTACTCATCGATGGTTGGACGCTCATTATGGGCACGCTGGCCTCGAGCTTCTTTGTCTGAGGATCTGCCATGACGCCCGAAACTGTGTTGAATGTTGGTCGCCAGGCGATCGAAGTTACCGCCATGCTCGCGGGTCCACTGCTGGTTTCTTCGCTGATTGTCGGTTTGATTATTGCCATGTTTCAGGCGGCAACACAGATCAATGAAATGACCCTGACCTTCATTCCCAAGCTGATCACGATTGGCGCCGTGCTCATGATTGCCGGCCCGTGGCTGTTGCAGACCCTGATGGGTTTCACGGTGCGTCTGATCAAGAGCATTCCACAGTTGATAGGATGATCTGTAAGTCCTACCGGTAGTTTGAACTACAGAGAGACGCTACATGTTGTTCACAACGGCACAGCTTTCCGCCTGGATCGGGGAATTCCTCTGGCCACTGATGCGCGTGGGCATGGTGCTTTCCGTGGCGCCGATCTTCGGGGGCCGTCTGGTGTCTGCAAAGTTCCGTGTGGTTCTGGCGATACTGATTACCTGGGTGCTGGTACCGGTAATACCGGCGGCACCGGCGATCGATCCCCTGTCCGGGGCCGGTGTGTTGATCTCACTGCAGCAGTTGCTTATAGGTCTGGTGCTGGGCTTCATGTTGCAGATGGTCTTTACCGCGATGATGATCGGTGGACAAGCCATTGCGCTCGGCATGGGGCTTGGATTTGCTTCCATGGTTGATCCGCAGAATGGCATCTCGGTACCCGTCATCGGTCAGTATTACGTGACCATCGCGACCCTGATGTTTCTCGTGCTTAACGGTCACTTGGTGTTGCTCAGTGTCTTATCGGACAGTTTCTACAGTTTGCCGGTGGCCGTCGATGGTCTCACGCGTCAAACCTTCTGGGATGTTATTTCCTGGGGCAGCCGAATGTTTGCCGGCGGACTTCTGGTCGCCATGCCAGCGGTTACCGCGCTACTGTTGACGAACGTTGCCTTTGGTGTCATCACGCGCGCGGCTCCGCAGCTGAATATTTTCGGTGTTGGTTTCCCGCTGACCCTGACATTGGGTTTCCTGATTATTATGGTGACAATCCCAGAACTGCTTCCACAATTCACTGACCTTCTCACTGAAGCCTTCGAGATGATGAAAGGCTTCGGACCGTTGCCGGGAGTGCCGAATGGCTGAGAATAAGGACGGTCAAGAACGCAGTGAAGACGCCAGTCAGAAGCGTCTGGATGAGGCACGTGAGAAAGGTCAGATACCACGGTCACGTGAATTCAACACCATGGTGATGATGGTGGCGGGCTCTCTGAGCCTGTACCTCATGGGCGATGACCTGATGCGTGATTTTGCGAACATGCTAAGTGATGGACTTACCCTGGATCGGAAAATGATCTTTGATCGTTTCGGGCTCATCGACGGCATTGCGCGCATGTTCAAAGCGGCAGCCTCCATGCTGGCGCCTTTTTTGCTGGTGTCGGTGGTTGCTGCGATTGTTTCTTCTGTGGTCATCGGCGGCTGGTCATTCAGTCCGAAAGCGATGGCATTCAAGCCGGAAAAGCTCAATCCAATCTCCGGTTTGAAGCGGATATTTGCGCTGCGTGGCGTGGTGGAATTGCTCAAGGCGCTGGCGAAGTTCCTGCTGGTTGGCACGGTGGCTGTGCTGCTGATGCTGCGACTGCGAAATGACATCCTGGGTCTCGGTTATCAGGACACGGTGGCGGCGCTGGGCCATTCGGGTGAAATTCTGGTTTTGTCATTTCTGATATTGAGTCTGGTGCTGATACTGATTGCGGCTGTCGATATCCCTTTCCAGCTTTGGGATCATGCGCAAAACATGAAGATGACCAAGCAGGAAGTCCGCGACGAGTATAAGGACACCGAAGGCAAACCGGAAGTGAAGAGCCGCGTGCGCCAGATGCAGCGCGAAATTGCCCAACGACGCATGATGGAAGCGGTGCCGGATGCCGACGTTATCATTACCAATCCAACGCACTACGCTGTTGCACTCAAGTATGACGGTGTGAATATGCGAGCCCCACGTGTGGTGGCTAAGGGTAAAAATCTGATCGCGGCACAGATCCGCAACAGGGCCACGGAACACAATGTGCCTATTTTCACGGCGCCGCCGCTGGCACGCGCCATCTTCTTCAGTACCGAACTTGAGCAAGAAATCCCGGCGGGCCTGTATTTCGCGGTCGCGCAGGTGTTGGCGTATATCTACCAGCTCAAGACCGCACACAGTGGCGCCGGTTATGCGCCAGATGTCCCCAGCGAGTTGACTGTTCCCGACGAATATTTCCACCCCGCCGAGGAATAGTTAGTAAGGCTGAGGCGCCGCTCAGGCGCCAAAATCCTGCCGTATCTTAGCCGTGCTCTACAGGCTCGCCATTACCCCCCAAAACAACATCTGCGCAACTCGCTGAAATCCCTTGCCGTCCCTAGCGCCAGAAAAAAAAGTTCAATCCTGGCAAGCCTTTTGAATAGATATATCGAGCGTGTCGGCGAATTGACGCCGATCCAGTATGAGGCGGATATGAACGGTAATGACCTGATGACCACCCTGCGCCAACAGATCAGCAATGGCCTGGGTGCACCCCTGATGATGATTCTCATGCTGGCCATGATGGTGGTGCCGCTGCCACCGATCGCCCTGGATGTACTGTTCACCTTCAATATCGCCCTGTCACTGGTGGTGATGATGGTGGTGATCA
>JBGSOE010000187.1:0-2531 GCA_041739295.1 Thiohalobacterales bacterium
GGGAGTTTGGCTTTCAGCCGTCTGACCAGTACTTCGGCGCGCTCGCGTTTGTGTTTGCCCAACGCATCGGTATTCCATTCCGCGCCTTCCATATCGTCGATGGAAACAAAGGTGGGCTCACCACCGTGGGTCAGGCGCACATCCTGTTGGATGAGTTTTTCATCGACCGCGTGACCAAGCGCCAGAATCGCCGCCCACTCGTCATCCGCATACGGCAGGGTGACACGCGGATCTTCAAGAATGCGGGTGACGGTGTTGGAGAATTCGAATTCGACTTCGCAGGGATCGGTCATGCCTTCGATCGGCGCAGCGGACGAAGGCTGTGGCGTGGCCGCAAGCGGAATATGGCCTTCCCCGGTAAACAGGCCCGAAGTCGGGTCGAGCCCAACCCAGCCTGCACCCGGTATAAACACCTCGGCCCAGGCATGCAGGTCGGTGAAATCATGCTCGGTGCCGGAAGGACCGTCGAGCGACTTTTCATCAGCGGTGAGCTGTACCAGATAACCTGACACGAAACGTGCCGCCAGGCCCAGATGACGCAGAATCTGCACCAGCAGCCAGGCCGTGTCGCGGCACGAGCCGAGCGCCTTCTCCAGCGTTTCCTCACAGCTCTGGATACCGACTTCCATGCGCACGGTGTAGGCGATGTCGTGTTGCAGGCGCTGGTTCAGCCCGACCAGGAAATTATTGGTTTGGACCTTTTCGCGTGGCACTTCGGCCAGCCACGCGGCAAGGTGTTCGCCCGCAGGTTCGGTTTCAAGATACGGGGTGAGTTCCCGCTTCAGTGATGCAGCGTAATCAAATGGCCAGTGTTCGGCGCTTTCCTCGATGAAATAATCGAAAGGGTTGATCACCGTCATGTCGGCAATCACTTCCACGTCGACCGAGAATTCATTCGTAGTGTCAGGGAAGACCAAGCGTGCAAGATAATTGCCGAACGGGTCCTGCTGCCAGTTGATGAAGTGCTTCTCCGGGGTGATCTTCAGCGTGTAGGCGAGGATGGGCGTGCGTGAATGCGGCGCCGGCCGCAGCCGCACAATGTGCGGACTCAAGGCCACCCGGCGATCGAATTTATAATGGGTAGTGTGGCGAATTGCGACGTGTATGCTCATGGCGATAGACAGTACTTGGACTTACTCATCCAAGCAAGGAATAAGCCAGCGAACAATTTCCAACTAATCTCCCTTTGCAGACCGCCAAGTGTGTACTGGCTCACTATTCAACCTAAAAAAATCATTTCAGCCACGGAAACACACGGAAGACACTGAAACACAGTGCCTTCCTGGAGCGACTATTCACCACCCTGCAGGTGATGGCGGTGCCCGCGTGAAGCTTATGATCTTGTCCATGTTTTTCCGTATGATTCCGTGACAAATGCGGCTTATAGGTTCAACTATCCGGTAGATACCACCACAGTCCATTGCCCCAATCAGGAACACTTTTTGCAATTGCATTGAGATAATGAGCGAGAACTGGTTGCAAGAGGCAATCAAACGGCAGCGCGTGGGATTGTCCGCACGCCTAGCGCTTCCGCTCGCCCGTATCGCCGAACGCTGCGCAAACATCAGGGGCGCCGATCCCGGCGCCCTTGATCGCGTGCTCGCGGACAGTATCAGTGCGATTTCTCCCTGTCATTTGCTGTATATCATTGGCCCGACCGGCGTACTGTTGAGCGCCAACGTCAGTCCGGATCATGTGGACGTAACGGTGCGTGGGCAGAATTTGCACAACCGGCCGTATCTCATGACGTCAGTTCCTGAGACCGGCTTCCTGCTTTCCGAGGTGTATGTCAGTCGTGTAACCGCCCGTCCGTGCGTTACAGCGGTGCATACTGTCACCAAAACAGGGCAAGGAATCATCGGTTACATTGCCGCCGATTTCGCATTGCGTGATCTGCCACTACTCGCGGAGCCCGATAGCAGGACCGCAGGCGCGCGTCAGATCAGGGGGGATCCATCCATCCGCGAAACCGTTTTCAGCCAGCGCCGGACCGACAGCGACATGGACCGCAGCATGCCGGAAGTCATTGCCATCATGGATGAACTGCTCGGCGAGCGCGGCGTGTTTCACGCCAAGCTGCACTTCTCGAGCTCGCGCGCCACGCTGTGGTTGACCGATGACCCCTATCGATACCGCGTGCATGTGTTGCAGGAAATCGTCGATCCAGCGGTGTGTTTTGCCTACCCTCAGCGGCCCTATTCCGACAAGGCCATCGTTTCCCGCGACAGAATCGGCGCTGTATTCGACCGCTTAGCGCTGCTGCGCAAGGTAGATGATACGATCTACCTGCGGTCCGGTTCGCTCAATATCATCAACGGCATGGTCGGCCTCACCTTCTCATGCGATGGCTCGTATTACCTACCTACCGATGAGTTTCTAGCAAAGGACGAGTGTTATTGGCTTGGGGCATGAGGGAGCTTCAGCATACCCCTCTCTCGCCTCCAATTATTCTCACTAGCGGTCAACCCATTCAACTGACGCTCAATCAGATATTTCTTTGCGTCGCTAAAGAGATGCCACCAAAAGAAAAA
>JBGSOE010000222.1:0-19095 GCA_041739295.1 Thiohalobacterales bacterium
GACAGGAGGATCAAGGTGGACGTGAGATCGAGGGCTTTGAGTGGAGCGCTGGTGGCCGTGGTGGCCCTGGCGGCCATGAGCCTGCCCGCCGCCGGTGAAGAGAACTGCGCCAACGACTTCCGGAGCGGGAAGCTCTACTTCGCGCAGAAGGAATCCAGGTGCGATATGTAATCGGGGGTATTGGTGAAGACTCTAACTACCTCGATAGCCTGATCAGGGAACATAATTTGCAGGGCATCGTCCACAGGATAGGCTCGGTAAGTGAAGCTGATCTGCCACGCTGGATGAATGCTTGCGATTTGTTTGCCATGCCCAACCGCGATATCGATGGCGATAACGAAGGTTTCGGGATGGTGTTTATAGAGGCTGCCGCTTGCAGTAAACCTAGCCTCGCTGGCGAGGATGGCGGTACCGGGGCCGCAGTCCTTCACGGGCAGACAGGGCTTCGTGTTGATGGGAAGTCGGTGGCCTTGATTGCTGAAGCATTGCGGACCTTGTTAGTGGATTCGGAAATGAGCAGGAGGCTGGCTGAACAAGCGTATGTCCGCGTCGGACAAAACTTTGCCTGGGACCAGGTGGCTCAAGCAACCAAGCGATTATTAGATACGAGGAACTAAGTCATGCATTTTTTTCGCCCACTAGTTTTTTCTGCGTTGATCATGAGTGCCAATTCAAGCGTTGGAATGGACCGTTTGGGGATGACGGACAGCGAAATTGCGAGCATGCCACCGGTGTGCATTGCCAGGATGAGTGGTGGTGATCAATACAATCAGTGGAGAACTGCTTTGGGACCGGATTTTGATCACACCCATCATTACTGCATGGGGATCAACTATCTTAACCGCGCATATAAATCTAGGGACAGGCGTGACAGAGGCTTCAATTTAAAGAATGCACAGGACAATCTGATGTATATGGTCAAGGCTGCGTCACCCACATTTAGCTTGATGCCGGATGTCTATCTTAATCTCGGGTTCGTACACAGGATGAGTGGACGTACTGGGGAGGCAGCGGCCAGCTTCACAAAAGCGATAGCGCTGAACCCGCAAACGCCAAGGGCCTATAGGGAGTTGGCGGATTTCTATGCCGCGTCAGGCAACCGTACGAAAGCACTGGAGGTGGTGACCGATGGTTTGAAACACAACCCTGGCACTAAAAGTCTTCAGCGTTACTTTCGGGAACTGGGTGGGAAGCTTCCCTATCCGGAGGCGGTTGTGAAACAGCCGCTCGCCGGGGACGCGAAAGGCGAAATCGAGCCTGCAGTGACGCCTGAGCCCGCACAACCGGCAAAAGAGCCGGCAAGTGCGGCCACAGAAGCCAATCGGCTACCGCCAGATGCTGACCGGGCTCCACAGGCTGAACCGCCAAAAGTTGGTTCACCAAAAAATCCTTACTGTCGATTCTGTCCGGACTAGAGAATCGTTTAGCCAACGTCATCCTCTTTTCCAGATGACTTCGGTTGATTGGCTATCACGAAATTTTCTGCGATGTGGCGATCACGAAATCAGATTTCAATCAATACGACAAGCTCCTTCGATTGAGATGTCAGAAAGCGGCTATTCATACGCATCCCGGCCAACTAATTCTGAATAAGAGTGACGCTTTCTACCGGCAATAAATGTCTCGCCGAGCACTATGCTGCAAATTGTTTAGTAATGCGCGTAACTCAATAGCAACGCTTCAAACTCACGCACAAGGTGTGCAGTGAATTTCCTCTCGACTCTGGTGCGGCCTGCTTCGCCCATGCGAAAGCGCAGGGCCGGATCTTCTATCAATGCCTCAACCCGTTCAGCCAAAGCGTCAACGTCGCCTGGTTCGACCAGGTAGCCATTTACCCCGCTTTCAATGACCTCGGGAATGCCGCCCACGCGTGTGGCAACAACCGGCTTACGACAGGCGCCGGCTTCCAGGTTGATGAGCCCAAGCGGTTCCTGCCAGCGCGAGGGCACCACGACGATATCCGCAGTGTGGTACACGTTTTCTACATCCTTGCGATAGCCGATATAGCGAATGCGTGTATCGCCACCAGCAAGCTGTTCCAGGTCGGTTGGGCTAAAGCTACCCGGGTATTTTTGGGGGTCGCGGCACTCGCCAGCGATCAAAAAACGCGCATGTGGGGCTTTGATGGCGTGCGCCATCGTGATGAAATCAGCCACACCCTTAATGTCACGGACTTGCCCGAGGAAGGCAATCACGACGTTTGATTCATCGAGGTCCAACTCGGCGCGCAGACTATGTCCCAAATCAAAACGGGCGAGGTTGATTGGATTGTAGATAACGGGTTTGGGCAATTCCTGCGGACCGGACCGTTCTGCGGTGTAATGTGATACTGCGATCGCGGCTCGACACCAGCGCATCGCTGGCGAAGGCTTGTGATTTATGACGTGGTAATGCGCGAGAATAGGGATGCGGGCGAATCTTGCGGCAAGCAGTTCCGCAGGGCGCCAGAAGTTCGAGCCGTTGACATGGATCACCATTACCCGTTCCCTACGGAAAAATTTCCATGCCTTCCAGAAGGCGAATAGATAAGCGACAGGTGATCCCGGCTCCGTGAAGGGTGCCCACACTTCAAAATGCAAGCCGTGCGAATTTAGTTCAGGCTCGATTGGACCATTGCAAGGCAAGACAAGAATTGGGTCGATCTTGCTAGTGTCGAGCTGCCACAGATTGGTGTAAAGCACGCGACTAGCCCCACCCCAGTCGCCGCAGCTGGCGGTAAAAAAGCAGACTTTTGGTTTATGCATTAGCGGAATGCGCCATGGGCGCGTTGATGAAGCATTGCAATTTTTTCCAGAGTGCTCTTTGAACGTCGGGGTGAATGGAGGCCACATCGCGCTGACAGGTGGGATCAGTATGCAGATCGAACAGGCGCAATAAATAGCCTGACGCCAGTGGCTGATATACCAGTTTCCAGCGACCTGATCGAATCATGCGGTCTTTGGCCGCGAAAATGGCTTCGCAGTATTCACGTTTGACAGCGAGTGTCCCACTGTCAAGATTCGGTACTTCAATCAGTTCCAGCAGATTGGGATAGCGCAGATGTTCGTCAGGCAGGCCTGGAATGTCGGCTATCCATATGCCGGTTTCATTGTAAGCGTCGAGATTTGGGCAGGTACTATCCAGCTTCATGCAGTCGACAAGCGAGACACCGTCCATTTTGCCTGTAGATGAATAACCACAAAGCTCCAGCAACGTCGGGGCCAGATCGATAGTGCGAACGACATCATCGACTTTGCCCCTGCCAGAGAGGCGTGGATCGCGGATTATCAGCGGGATGCGAGGGCTGGCTTCGCCAACCGCTGAATTGCCCTGACCCCAGCTGTCGTGTTCGAAGAACTCCATTCCATGGTCCGAATAGACCACGATGATGGTGCTTTCGGCCAGTCCGCAGGCTTCAAGATGACGCAGCGTCTTGCCTACTTCGTCGTCGAATTCTGCTACGCAGCCATCGTACAAATTGATGATCTGGTCGAGATCAAATTCTTCCTTCGGTGCGCCCTGGCGGCGAATGATCTCGAAAGGATCGGTGAGCCGGGCCATGGCGAACTTAGATTCGCCGGCGTAGGCGGGGTCAGCGAAGCGCATATACCACGGCCACTCTGACGCAAATGGCGGGTGCGTAGTGGAGTAAAAGACATTGATGAAGAACGGTTGTGCGCTTTTTGCCATCTGCGAGACCAGGCGTCGCGCACGACGGCCCATCTGGGACGTTAACGGCACGCCGCCCAGATAGTAAAGTTCCGGCAAGAACACTCGTCCAAGCCTGTTGTGGGTAAACAGCGAGATAAACAGGCGCAGGTCTTTGGGCCCCTGGCGGATCAGGTATTTCAAGTTCCACTGATCTTCTGGCAGCTCGGTATGGTCGAAGCCAAAGGAAAACTTGCCCATGTCACCGCCGCACCAGTCGGACAACGCGGCAGTACTGTAGCCCTGTCTTTTTAACAATTGCGGCAGGGTGTCGACGTTAAGCCGTGTGTGTTCGTCGGCGATAAAATTATCACGGATTCCGTGGGTGTGCGGCCAGGTACCTGTCAGCATGGAGACCAGACTAGGCGCTGTTCGGGCGCATGGCACATAACAATTGCCGAATAGAACGCCTTGGGCAGCTAGGGTATCGATATTGGGCGTGAGGGCGCGGTGATAACCAAGTGAACTGAGCCGATCGGCACGCATTGTGTCCGAACCGATCATCAGAACGTTGGGCGCGCTTCCTTTCGGACGTGCTGCAGGGCGTGCGGCGCGTGACTCTGGTTGCCACCCGCACCAGGCGATAAGGCCAACGTAAAACAGCACGGCCGCCACAAGCGAAATCATCTCCGCGTACTGATTCTGTTCGGCCAACTGAAGCAACGCTGAAACTCCGAGAACCGCAAGCGACAGTCCCACTGCACTTAAAAGTAAGTTGATACGGGCAGGAGTAAACCATTGCCAAAGCGGATACAGACGGCTCATGCGGTAATGCATGGAGGCGACCAACAATCCCGGGTTGAACCGCAGCTTGCGAATGAATTGCAGCCCGCTTGTACCCAGGACGCTCAGAGTCGCGGCGAAACTTGCCAGCCATGCAGACCATGTCCCGCCAACGATGACATTCAGCGCATAGTAAACGAGCACCCCGCCCCCAGCCACGAACAGCATGATCGCGAGCGACCAAAGGCAAAGACGAATAATGGCGAAGAGGGTGTAGCGCCGAAACTTGGTGAGGATTTCCTCGCGTATGCGCGGACCTGTCTGGGAAAAATTTGACAAGGATTTTATAAGAAGGGTCATCGTTGCTATCCCAGCGACTGCCAGTGCAGGCACGACCCCATCCAAGTACCATCCACCGCTTGTGAACCAGGCAGCCAGTCCACTCAAGACGGTTAAAATTGCCAGCAATCCAACCCCAAGACCGACGCGATCATTCGCAAGTTTGAGGCCTCTGCCATGATGGCCAGACTCGTGACGGCCTTGAACTTCACCCAATGCGGCGGCTGTACGAACCATGTAGAAACGGGATTTGGCCCAGGAAAGACTGAAGAGGCTGTGAAAACTATATTCCGCCACTTTTCGCCACATATAGAGGGGTACGCGGCCATTGCCACGTATGCGTGAGGTGGAGCGTGTGCGCTGATAGGCTTTCTTCAGCAGGTAGGTCAGTCTGAGCCGTTCGAGGTCGACATAATGATACTGAACCATGTCTGGCGTGTACTGACAGCGCACTCCTCGGGCCATAGCGCGTAACACGTATTCACTATCCTCGCCCCCCCCTAGATCATGTCCGTGCGGGCCCAGGTCGGTCGAGAATAGTCCCACCTGTTCAAACACTTGGCGGCGAACCACCAGATTGCCGCCACCGGGTATCGGTCCCGCTTCCATTGTGATGGTTTTGGGGGCATCGTCCTGATCGTATCGGGGCACCGGAAGAGGGTATATCCGATATGGCCCCTCATCATGGACCCAGGGAGGCTCCGTCCCATCCCAGTCAGGCCGAATACGGCCGCAATACAAACCAGCGTCTGGCCAGGCCTGGGCAGCCTTTTCGATAGCCAGCAGATAGTTCTTGTCGACGCGGTGGTCATCGTCAACAAAAGCGGTCAGATCGGAATCGATTTGGGGGATTGCGCTATTCAGGGCATGCGACTTACCCGGCGTAGGAACCTCAAGCAGGCTTAGCGGCAGCCAATTGTTGCGGACTTGCGAGGCCTGATAGGCTTTCATGCGTGCCACTGTGTCGTCTGTGCAAGCATTCGCTGCAACCAGAATCTTTACCGGGATAACGGGTCGTTTTGCCCCATTCAGCGAACTTAAGGCCCGTTCAAGTAAATCAACACGGTTGTGGGTGCAAACAAGAATAGTTAGACAGATACCCATAATTTAATCAAGTTTCAATATTGGCCGACACTAGCGCGGTGGCTGTGGGGCCGCAAGTTTGAGGTCAGGCACAATGTGGTAGATCAGTCCGTCTGCCAGTTTTGCTGCTAGCCTAACCTGTCTGGTTTCCATCCCAGACAACAAACCCTCAATGTAAGTGCCGTATCCCGGCTCAGGCATCAATGGCTCATCTTCGCCAGTGATCAGTACTACCCACTCACTATTCGTGTTTCGGGCTGCGGTGAGCAAGTCCGCCTCTGTCCAGCGTGTGTTGTTGGTGGGAGCGTCTCGTGCAGGTGGAATTGCCAACCAAAAATAATCATTGCTTTCGATGAAGAGTTGATAAGTGCATTGGCTGCCAATTACTACGGATCCTGCAGGGATATTTTGCTTTATCCAAGCAATCGATTCCTCCGCAGCACAAATTTCACCCCCCGACCTGGACATCAGGTGGCTATAACGCTGTAGTTGGCCATGCGCATAAACAGAAACCCCGACCAAACCGATGGTTACTGCGGTGTATCGTGCGATTAAAGGTAGCTTCTTGAAGCGCGTGCTCACTGCGTAAACAATTAGCAAGACAATTAGACTTTCCACGGGCATGTTATACCGTGTATCGAAATATGGTTTGCCTTGCCCACCTAACTGAATGATCACCATGCCCATGTACAAGACCACAAACGCCACCAGCAAACGTAGGCGTGGTGTTCGCCACGACAACACTAGCAATGCAGCTAGCAAGCCATAGGCTACGGCAACCACGATAAAGTCAGTCGCTGAGCCGTCATCAAGCCAGATAAACAGATCACCGAGAAAGCTGCGTTGCCAGCCGCTCACGATGCCGGAGATGATCAAGTACCAAGTAGGCTCGCCTGTATCGAATCCTGGCCTGGCACCTGAAAGTAAGATATATATGAATCGAAGCATCGGGAGCAGTCCAACCACCGTCACGCCTGCCGCATAGACCAAAAAGGGTCGAGTGCTTTTTTGCTGCCATGCGTTCCAGAGGGCGGCGCTTCCAATGCATATCAATAATGGTAAACCCTGGTAACTCGTCGTCATGGCAAGTCCAGCCAGAATGCCAGTCAAGAACTGTTTGCCTAGGAATCCCCTCCTATTTTCCGGCCTCAGCCCCATTTGCAGCCATAAGGCGGCAAAGCTCAGAGCCAGGAATAGGGACTCTTCGTGAAGGTTGATCCCCCAACGTAACGAGGTCCCCAGCGTCGCGAATACTCCGGCTACAACGCATGCCATTTTCGGGGATACGACGCGCCTAGCCAGCAGATAAATGAAGGATGCTGCCAAAGCGTACGCCACGAAGGTTACCGTCCAGCCAGCTATTTGCGGAGACATCCCAAGGAAAATCAGCAAGGCGCAGATGGCTGGAAAAAGCGGGGGTTTAGTCACATCCGGACGAGCTATCGGTGCAGCGTCTGCTGGGCTGACAAACTTGATGACCTGGCCTTCGCCGTCCAACAGATTCTGTGCCACATGTAATGCGTGTGCACCATCAGGATCAATAACCGGCTTACCGTTTGCCAGGAAGGCAAGCCACCCGAGTACCAACAAGCCGATCACGGTCGCAGTTACATAATCAAACGCAATGCCGGCGGATTGCTTAAGGCGTGAACTATCGGACTGTGGGGGGGGTGTGGTGCTCATAGTGCCTCAAGGATATGTCGGATGACATCGGCTTGGTGTGACTCCAGCCCAAGCCAGAGTGGCAGGCGTACCAGCCGGTTTGACAGATCGTTGGTGATGGGAAGGTCGCCATGTGCACGGCCAAATCGTTGTCCAGCGGGGGCGCTGTGTAACGGTACGTAATGGAATACGGCATGGATGTCCGACTGTTTCAGTCGCTCGATGAAGCGCGTGCGCGCTTCGAGATCCGGAAGTAGCAGGTAGTACATGTGCGCGTTATGGGCACAATGCGCTGGTATGATCGGACGACGCAGCCACCCCTCCTCCTCCGGAGACGCCAGCCATTGGTGGTAGTTGTTCCATAATCCGATGCGTTGACGCGTAATCGCCTCGGCCTCTTCCATCTGTGCCCACAGAAAGGCGGCGATCAACTCGCCAGGCAGGTAGGAGGAACCGATGTCCACCCATGTGTATTTGTCTACTTGGCCGCGGAAGAACTGGCTGCGGTTGGTACCCTTTTCGCGGATGATTTCAGCACGGTCCACGAAGCGTGCGTCGTTCACCAGGAGCGCTCCGCCCTCCCCCGAAATGACATTCTTGGTCTCATGAAAGGAAAACGCGCCCATGTGCCCAATACTGCCAAGGGGCCTTCCCTTGTAGGTGGACATTACACCTTGGGCGGCATCCTCGATGACCAGCAAATTATGTTTGTGAGCGATGGCCATGATGGTATCCATCTCACAGCCCACCCCCGCGTAGTGCACTGGCACGATGGCGCGGGTCCTATCGGTGATGGCCGCTTCGATCTTCGTTTCATCGATGTTCAGGGTATCCGGCCGGATGTCCACGAACACCGGCACTGCTCCGCGCAACACAAAAGCATTGGCGGTAGAGACGAAGGTATAAGACGGCATGATTACTTCATCGCCGGGGTGGATATCGGTAATCAGCGCTGCCATTTCCAGCGCGGCGGTACATGAGTGCGTTAGCAGGGCTTTGCGGGTGCCGGTTCGATTATCCAGCCAGCCATGGCACTTCTTCGTGAATGAGCCGTCGCCAGCCAAGTGGCCTAAGCTATGCGCCTGGGCGATGTACCAGAGTTCCTTGCCTGTCATATAGGGCTTGTTGAAGGGTATCTTCATGCTGTGCATTCCATGATCCAGTGGGTATAGGGGATCCATTTGCGATGCCTCAGGACACCTTTGATTTTGTCGAAAGAACTAGCCGCAATAGAGCGATAACCCTCCGTGGTGCGCACATTTTGGCCGCGGTCACGCTGGATCAGGAAGCGTGCGATGGGGTTCTGGCCGGCTGCTAGGCAGGGATCGATGGTGACAATCCGACCATTGTCCGCGAGTGCACCACGTGCCAGGTGGTATAAACGCGTTGCTTCATCATCGTTTAGATGGTGGAGCACTCCGATGGCCATCACCACGTCGAATTTTGGCATCTTCCTAACCATCTCCAAGTCGAGCAGACCGCAGTGGAAATGTCCGCGTGCCCCAAAACGCCGCTGCGCCGCGTTTATATACTCCGGGCTGATGTCGTAGCCCCAGTATTCGACTCCCTCCGGCAGAAATGGAAGGATCTCCGCAGTCCCGCAACCAATATCCAGTATGCGGGTGCCTGGGGTGGCGCGGATAAACTCGCTAGCCAAATCGATGCGCATGCGCCTTGCACCCATAATGTTCTGGAAAGCATCGTAGACAAGTGGGTGAGAGAGTGCTGCGCGGATACCGCGTGTGATCTGGGTCATTTATCGTTATCCCCTGGCGATAATGGCAATTCCGAGAATGATGAGGGCCGTGCCTAGTACCTTGGCGAAACTTAGCGATTCTTGAAACAACAATATGCTGGCCGCTAGCACCAATACATAGTTCAGACTTACGAACGGATAGGCGTAGCTGATCTCAAATCGGGTCATGGCCAGCATCCAGGACACACCAGCAAAGAAGGTGGCTAAGATTCCTGACATTACCCACGGGTTAAGCAAAAGTGTGATAACGAAGCGGATCTTGCTAGGCCAGTCGCTCGGGATTTCGCCTGCTGCGCTTACTTGCCAGCGCATGACGAGTTGGCTGTATACCGTGAAGAGCACAGTCGATAGGATGTACGTGTGGTCTAAAAGTCGATTCACTTGGGTGCCCATGCTTTGTGTGGGTGGTATGCAAAGTCAGGTAGCTTTTCGCCCGGCCCACGAACCCAGTGGAAAGTCATAAGTGGTGGCGGGAAGAGGAACCCCAAGCGCGCGTAGAGATTCAGTACGCGGTGGTTACGCGCGACGATGCAGGTTTGCACGTGCCGTGCGCCATCCTGCCGTGCCTTTCGCAGCATGGCCTGCCAGGCGCGCCGACCGTAACCTTGTCCCTGAGCATTGGGGGCGACGGCGTTCAGGTGCCAGTAACAGGTGCCGTCCTCCAGCATTTCCGTTACGAAGAATGCCACCAGCCGTTTGCCGTCGCGTACCACTTCAAGCAGCTGGTGGGGATGGTCCAGGCTGCTCTTTACCCAGTTGCAGTAGCGTCGGTCACCTAGCTCCGGGTCAAGGCGGGGATCGACGTGGAACCGCTCGTTTCGAAAGGCGTTGCCGGCGATTTCTAGTACTTCGGGCAGGTCCTGTGACGTTGCGCGCGCAACCCTCAGCGTGTCGTCAGGCAGGGCAATGTTTTCCAAGTGACCCAGTTCAGGATGGTAGGCCATCTCGATGAAGCGGAAGCCGTGCACTTCCAGCAACATGGATTCGTGCAACCGGTCATGCGGCAGGCGGCAGCTAACCAGACCTGCGTCCATGCCATCCCGCGCGGCCTCGAATGCCGTGAAGTCCTTGTCGGCATCCGTTCCACGCACTTCCAAGTGGGCAATCTGCAGGACGGGGTAGCCCAAGATTGCGCTGTCCCAGTCTGCCTCGCTCCAGGCTAGAAGCAAGTTAGGGGTGTCGATGGTCTCAGCAGTGGCCATGTGCTACTGCTGATCCGAATCCGACCGTGACGTCCCTTGCAACACGGTGTAAGGCGGCCGCTCCATAGAGCGGAAATGCATTCGCGCCAGGTACTCACCGAAGATGCCCAAGGCAAACAATTGGACCCCGGAAAAGATGACGATGACGGAGGCCAGGAAGGTAAAACCGGGTACAACGCTGCCGAAGACCAAATAGCGCCCAAGCAGATACAGCAACAGCCCAAATCCGAACAAGGCAAAGATAAAACCCATGACGCTGGCCATTTGCAGGGGCAGAGTGGAAAAGCCCGTCATCATGTTGAGGGCGTGGGTGATGAGCTTGCGCAGGGTGTAACCGGAAGTGCCGACACTACGTTCATCATGACGAACCATCGTGGCACTGAAGCGTGTTGTGCCCCAGGTCAGCAGCACGTCGATGTTCACGGTGGGGCTGCGATAGGCGCCGAAGGACTCGCGCAGGCGCGTGCGAAAGGCGCGGAAGGCGCTAACCTGACTGGCCGTCTCGGCGCCCATGGCCCCTTGCAAGGCAAGCTTGGTGATGCGTGACGCGGCATCGCGCAGCAGTCCATGTTGTTCCTTGCGCGGCTTGCCATAGACTACGTCGTACCCTTGATCGAGACGCGCGAGCAAGGCGGGAATTTCTTCCGGAGGGTTTTGCAGGTCGTCGTCCAGCGTCACTACGATCTCGCCCCGCGCGGCGCGGATGCCGCATAGGAGGGCGTTGTGTTGGCCGTAATTGCGAGCGAGTTGGATGCCGCGCACCCTCGGGTCAGCCGCTGCCAAATCTGAGATGACCTCCCAAGAGTTGTCACCGCCACAGTCCTCTACCAGCAAAAGTTCAAAACTCAGGTTAATGGACTCCATTACCGCAACGACACGGCGATAGAGCTCCCGCAGGGAGTCTTGCGAACGATATACGGGCACGACGAGGGAGAGGTGCGTTGTGGAATAGCTGTCTATCATTAGACTGGTAATTATATTTCCGGTGAGTTGTACAAATAGTCAATGGATCGTTGGGTAGCCATAATTTTTATGAAACTATGAACATCAATTTTTTCGGTCTGATGCAATCAATGCAAAAGAAAAAGCCCTTCGGTATCCATCGTGTCAGCGTACATACATCCAAAGGGGGTGGGACAGCAGTAAATGTTTTGGGAGTCTGTGCTGCAACCGCCAATGCAGACGGGTTTTGCTCTGATGCCGAGACTGTATAGCCCATCCTTGTGGAACTTTAATGCTCTCTGCAATTCGCCCGATGGTCGTGAATTTCACATTGCTCCTATCGAGGAGCCATACCAGGTCTTCACGAAAATTGAGTAGGGAAAGTGGTCCTGGATTGATGAGCGCTTCGTGGAAATCATAGTGATGCATGATGGCAATTATTCTGGCCGATAACGGAAACCGACTCAGTGCCTCTGCATAAGCCTGCCGCAAATTAAGAACCTGACTGGTCCTAGGGATTAGCCGAAGCTTGGGCTTTGACTCAAGTGGAGCAGGGTAGCCAGCGGAAAGGTAGGTGTATCCACCTTTCTCGAGTATTCGCACGGTTTTGGCATCATAAGTGTTCCACGGGGGAATGAAGCCGTGGATGGGGCTGGAAAATGTGGCCTCAAGTAAGCGGCGTCCCTCGTCTATCCGGCGAGTCTGCTCCTCAATAGGCACATCTTGAAATTCACTTTGCGAACCCGTAGATGATCGGGTAAGCGCCGCATGAGAATAACCATGTTGTGCCACCTCGATGATGTTAGAGGAGTGTGCCTTCACTAGGTGGGGGACGTTATCCTTGCTGACGGGAACGAGACTCCCGTCGACATGACCATAGGGCACGACCGCCACGGTGGCCGGTATGTCCAGTTCGTCCAGGATCCGGAAGATTTCACGCTCCAGAGCATGATCGCTGGTGGGCGATGGATCGTCGAATCGAAGTGCAATTTCGATCATGGTTTTTCTATCTCGACATGTAACCGATTAGGCAGCCAAGCGCGTGTGTTGCATTCATGCCTTGCCTTAACGCCCCAGTTTTTCTAGCAATAAGCATGCCAATGGCTTTCAGGCTTTGCCTTACGCAAAGGGTTATCAAAAAACGCGGAACGCCGAAAAAGGTTGACGCGCAGGTTGGCAGATCATGACGTCCTGCTCGTATTCCGGCTCGGTAATGCAGCTTCAAAAAGTAGCTGCGTTTAAGACGCCAGGGTTCGACGAAATGCCGTACGACCATGTCAGGACGGTAGCGCAGCCTCATCACCTGCGAAAGCATCGTGCGGAACATCGCCGCGTCCTCGCCCCCGCCAACGTCAAGCCCTTTCCGGTTAAATCGTTGATCGAAACGCAGTGCGGAGTCGCTGCGAAACAACCTCATGTCATAAGCCACGTTGGCCGTCCAGATCGGCGTGCTGCCATCGGTGATCCAGAAGGGGGCGGGGCCGTAGTTCACCTCGGCCAGAAAACCCAGCAACTCATCACCTAGCCAGGGCGGGCGTCCGTGTGGACTGAAATCCACCTCGACACGCCCCCCCGCACACTGAGCACCCTCTTTCATGATGGCGTCATAGGCCGCGGCTAGCAGCCCGGGCTGGGGCAGTTCGTCATCATCTATGAAGACCATGATGTCGCTGCCCAGGGATTCATCGATGGCTCTGTTGCGCGCCGGGACGATACCCTGCTCTGTCTCGGTGACGAAGCGCAAGGGAGCGCCTGGAAGGGTGGCAAGCTGCTTGAGAATGTTTAGTGAGTTGTCAGGGCTGTTGTTGTTGATGGCCAGGACTTCGAACGGGATCGGACAGCTTTGCGCACGCAGCGCCGCGACCAGTTTTTCCAATCGGTCAGCGCGGTTAAAGGTGCAGAAAGCGGCGGTGAGAGTAGGCATATAACTTGAGGATCTTCAATACAATTAATGTAGGTTACTGGTCTGCTGCACCAGGAATGCAAATCGACTGTAGGTACAACTCTGGCCAAAATCGTGCCTGGATGCTCGTGTCCCTAGTCGGCGTATCGTGGCGGCATTGCCCTCCCATTACTTGCGCTGCTTTTCAGGGTTGTCTTGCCGTCCGATCAGGCGTCTATGCCAAGATTCAGGCAACCAGGCAGGCAGCATATACATCCAGTCCCTGAGTGTTCCATGGCCATGTTTCATTAAAGTGCGAAAGATTAGGCGTGCAGCCGGCAAATCACGCTGCCAGTAGCATGTGTAGCCGTGTTTGAGAAGATCACCAAGCATTATGTTGCGTGCTCGTTCGCGCCCGAGTCTATTTCGTAACTCCGGATGCTGCTCGAGGTAAGAATGCTGCGCGTTTAGTTGAAATAGAGCGGCACGTGCTTTGTTGGACGATGCCTGCGTGTCACCGTGAAAATGATAGAAAGCGAGCACTTCTGGCACTCGGACAATCGGTGCTCCCGTGGCCACCTCCAGCCACAACGCAAAGTCCTCGGCGTTCTTCAGTGCTGGGTCGAACCCACCCGCAGCCAGAACCGCCTCACGCCTGACCAGTGCGGCGTGGATGGGCCAGCGGCAGCCGGCAAAGAGAGTTTCGGCCTTGGCAGCGTTCTCATAATCCGGAGGCACGAAGGGCTCGCTTCGTCTTCCGGGCAGCCCCAGGTTTTGCCAGCCGCAATAAGCCAGAACTGCATCGGGACGGCGCTCCAATGCTGCCAGCATTTTGCTCAGGAAGTCTGCGCTCCAGCTGTCGTCCGAGTCCAGAAATGCCACATAAGGGCTGCGCGCAGCGGCCAGTCCGGTGTTGCGTGCAGTACCGACGCCTTGATTTGGCTGGGTGAACACATGAATGCGCGAGTCCGTCTGCGACTGCAGCCAGGCCAGCGTGTTGTCCGTGGAGCCATCGTCGACGGCAATCAGTTCCCAGTCGCTGAATGTCTGCGCGAGCACGCTTGCAATGCTTGACGGTAAATGTGCTGCTGCGTTGTAGCAAGGCATGATGATGGAGACGACCGGTGCCATGGCATTCAGTGACCTAGTGCCTGCCGCAGCCGGCTGCCGGCAATATCCCTCCAACGCACGTCTTGGCTGCCGAAATAAAGCTTGCGTGCCAGCATGCTTGCGGTGTCCGTGTTGAACACGGTGAGCCGCCGCAACTGATAGGGGTCGTTGTCGCGCAGGGCCCACCCGGTGTCTGTGGTGCAGGCGACGGTGTAGCCGACCTGCTTTGCTGCCGTCACGCATCGTGCGTCCCATGCGCCATAGGGGTAGGCAAAACTGCCCACTTCATTGCCGAGGATATCTTCCAGTGTAGCCTTGGAATCGGCCAGTTCCTGCAGCAGGCGCGCGTCCTCTACCTCGGTCAGGCGAACGTGACTGACCGTATGGGAGCCGATCTCCATTCCTGCCGCCTGCATATCGCGCAGCTCGACCGCGTTGAGCAGCCTGCCAGCGGGGCGACCATCATCAGGCCATCGGGGCATCCCGCCGACCGAGCCAGTCACGATAAACCAGGTGGCGCGCAGGCCACGTTTTTGCAATTCAGCACAGGCGTCGAGGTTATCGGCATAGCCGTCATCAAAGGTGATCAATACCGTGTGTTTTGGCCAAGGCCTTGAACTGGTGAGCAGTTCGCTGACCGTAGGCGTGGTGTAACCCTCGTCAGCAAGCAAATCCAGGTGCGCAATAAACTGCTTTCGCGAAACCGCCCAAGGCCAGCCAGGCTGTTCGTTGCCTGGCCGAACCGAGTGATACATCAGCCCAACAGGCCCATGGGGCTCGGCGGCATGGCGAAGGATGAAGCGTGTCAGCGGCACTACGGGCATCACGCATCCTCTTTTATGCCGCGGTATACCTTTTGATGCACCGCTGCCATTTCTTGCCAGGACGCTGATTCGGCGCGCTTGCGAGAATTCAGCGCCATTTGTTCCAGTGGCGCATGCGCTGCTTCTGCGAGTGACCGAGCAAGGTCGCCCGGTTTGGAAGGATCGAACAGGATGCCGCTGTCATTCCCAACGTATTCCGGCAAGGTGGCAATGGCTGGAGCGATCACCGGGCAGCCATAGCTCATGGCAAGCATCAGTGAACCGCTGGTCTGGGTATGCTTGAATGGAAATACCACCACATCCGCCGACCGAAAAAAATCCTGGATATCGTCGTCGGCAATGTAGCCCAGGAACGTTCGCACACGGTTGTCGGCCGCTGCCATCGATTCAACTTCCTGCTTGATTGTCTCGTCCAGCGGCTTCCCCGCAATCAGCAGAATGGCACCATCAACGCTTATCTGATCGAAGGCCTGGATCAGGTCCTCCACCCCCTTGTAGGGCTTGATGTAACCAAAGTAGAGATAAACCCGTGCGTCTTCCGGCAAACCGAGGTTGGCCCGTGCCTGCTCCCGGGTAACCTCGTCCTTGTACCAGCCGATGTAGGAAGGGTGCTGTGCCACATCGATGGGGCGTCGATAACCATAGTGTTCGATCAACACCTGCCGCGTGTGCTCGCCATGCACGATCAGGCGGCGGCTCAACTTCATCACCACGGAACGAAACCATGCGTCCCTGCGTGGGTGGCGGGATTCATACGCATCCAGCTCGTGCACCGTCCAGACGATATTGTTTTTCAGAATCCGATAGGCAATCAGAACGACCAGGACGTGGAGGAACTGCAGGATGTTCTTATAGGTGCCATGTGGCCAGTGCACATGCACCACGTTCAGGCCATCGCGACCGATCAGCAGCCGCAGCAGACTCAGCGGCGGGTTGCCGATGACACGCACGCCCAGTTTGTTTAGTTCCTGCTTGAGCAGGATCTGGTAGGGGTTGGCGGGCCACCAGGGAAGAAAACCAACCGTGATCATGAGTAACGCCTTCCGATACGCATCAATTTGGTAAGACGCTGTTGATACCACTTTGCGGTTTGTCGTATTGATTTCGGCACGACGGCGTCGAAGCCACACAATACAATATTAGCGTGCCCCACCCCCCGGCTGAAAACGGACTGCGCATGACGGCTTTAGACGCCAGCCGCAGCGCCATATCCGGATGCTTCATCCAGCGATAGATACGAGCCCAGTTGAGGTAATCCTTGCCCAAGGTGCATTCTGCAGCGGTGAGACGCGCCCACAAATTGGCATTGACCACATGTTCGATTTCGCTAACGTTTTCACCCAAGTCGGCCCGTCTTTTCAAGGCGGAGCTTCTGCGGCTCTGGGCGACCTGATGCTGGGTAATCAGATTGCGGATGGATACCTGGTTACGGTGCATGCGATAGGAAACGAGTTTGTCGGGCAGGTTTGCAATTTTGTAGTCGTCCGACAAACGCAGCCACAGATCGTAATCCTCAGCATGCCGGGCATCGGTGGAGTAACCGCCGGCTGCCTTGACAGTATCCTTGCGAAAAATCACTGAAGGATGAATCAGGCAGCACTCGCGCAGCAAATATCGGTGGATTTCATCAGGGTCTGTTGGATAGCCACTGATTGCACCAAATACCGTTCCCTGTTCATTGATTAGATTCACCATCGAGCCCAGGACGTGAACGTCAGGGTGTTCTTCAAGATAAAGAACCTGTTTTTCCAGCCGCTCTGGCACCACGACATCGTCCGCGTCCATGCGCGCGATGTAGCGCCCCACCGCCAGACCTAGGCCGCGATTGAGGGTGCCGACCAAGCCCATGTTGTGTTCATTTGAGACCAGGCGAAGCCGCGGGTCATCCACGGATTCGAGCAGTTTCGGGGTCGAATCCGTAGAGCCGTCATCAATCACCAGCAATTCGAAATCCGTAAAAGACTGCGACAACATGCTGGAAACGGCCTCGAGCACGTAGGCCTCGCAGTTGTAGGCCGGCATTATCACGCTTACCAAAGGCGCTTGTTGGGGGCGGGTGTCCTGCAGCATGATGAAATTCAGACCGGGTTCGATGTCATGGCAGGGCTGGCTGGCCCGTATTGGGCCTGCTCCAGTGCGTCTTCAAAAGAGGCGCAACGCGCCAAGCCCGGGCTGTCTTTCAGCCATGTGTTGATGAAGTTCGACAGCTTGTTGTAGCTGTTGTCGACATAAAAAACCGGGGTGCCACCCAGCCAGCTGAGAATGATGGCGTGGAGGCGATCCGTGACAACCACATGGCCTTGCCCCAGCAAATCGAGACCGCGCGCGAGGCGTTGCCTTGCCATGGCATTTGCCGCCACCAGCGCCAGCTTGTTCAAAATAAATGGCGGAATCTTGGAACTGCCCCAGCCCAGGCGCCGATGCGACCAGTCGTAGAGCCATTGATGCTTCGGTTCGGATTCGTCGAGCCAGTCCATCACGACACTGTTCAGCTGTGCGCTCGCTTCGGTTGTGAGGTGTGCGGCCTTCTCTTCATCCGTTCTCGAGAGGATGACAACGTCCGATGTCTTTTGGTGTGACTTAAGTGTTTTCAAATCCAGTATCAACGCCATGTCAGGGCAAAGATAAGTCGGGTTGTAGTAGTTTTGTTGCGCAAGCTTGAGGCTTGTTGTGTCGCGAACGACAAAGTGAAAGTCCTTGTGAAGTGACAGGCAGGCTTGCGATTGCGCCAGATTGGCCTCATCCGCAAAGTGAATGGACTGGGGAAGTTGAACAATCCGGTTATCCGGAAAGGTGCTGATTACTTTTTCTTTCAGCTCTTGATGGGTTGGATATAGGTCCCCAAAATTTCCACCGCCATGTAGCAGAATTAGATTGGTGCCAACCGCAGATTTCAGGGCGGCCTCGTTGTAATTATTCCAATCACAAATGTATTTTATTTTGCATTTTCTGCTCTGGAGGTATGCAATTTCGCCCAGCCAGATGGCACTGTCACCGACGTTTCCGTGATGCGGGAAGTCAATCAACACGCAACTGGAGTTAAACGGGATAAGCGGATCAAGAGCATGACTAATTTGCGCACGCAATACGTCTAACTTCTGCACGTCTAATTTCTGCTTCATGGAGATGCTATTTATTTGATTGGGTATCAAGCCGGTTTGGATGTGGATCTGGTTATCTTCATCGAGCCTGCAGAGTCATCCAGCAAGAATTCACCCGGCACGGTTTGAAGATATTCGTCAGTTGCCTTCCGGCAGCCGCCCCAATCGTGATAATCGTCGAGAATAATGCGTCCCCCAACTGTCAGATTCGGAAAGATGCGTGTCAGGCATGTCATCACAGGCTCATACCAGTCAACGTCAATGTGTGCAAAGGCGACTGGCTGATTAATTATCATGGTGTCTTGCACCAGTCCTTTTATGAGCTGAACATCCTGCTTTTCGCAATCAATATTGAAAGCCCTGAAATTCGACAAGACAATTTCGTATAAATTTTCCTCATATCCGTAGTACTTGTCGCCGTCAATCCCAGTTGATTTGCCTTCGGAAATTGTCTTGTATCGTTCATGAACATCGTCCGTGTCTTGGTCGGTCGGGGGCGGAATCATTCCGAACACATCGTATATATTCAGACGACGGTGAGGCGTCTTGATTGATGCCATCAGGATTGATGAGCCTCCAAGGGCGCAGCCCGCTTCCATGAACAAGCCATCCATTTTTTTCTTTTCGATATCCAGACAGGTGGCTGCAAGGCTGAAAAGCTTCCTGTCGGTCAGGTAGGTGAGCTTCCTCTGTTTAAGGCGCTCGATCAGACACTTGACCTCATTCGAAATGGGAGCATTCGAGTTCCGAGCGCCCAGTTGCTCCCGCATATAACGCTTGATCT
>JBGSOE010000251.1:0-13625 GCA_041739295.1 Thiohalobacterales bacterium
GTGAACGCAGTGAACCGCACCACGGCAGCAAATCAAAGAGTACAATGTCACATCAACTATTGAATGAAGGAGATACCCGCCATGTACGGATTCAATGTAACAGTGAAAGGCAGTTTCGATGGCGCCGTGCAGCGCGTGACCGATGAGCTACAGAAAGAAGGTTTCGGCGTGCTGACCGAGATCGATGTCAAGGCGACGATGAAGAAAAAACTCGATATCGACCAAAAGCCCTATAAGATTCTCGGTGCCTGCAATCCCAAGTTGGCCCATCAGGCATTAACGGCCGATCCGGATATCGGCTTGCTGCTGCCCTGCAATGTGGTGGTGCGTGAAGAAGATAATGGCTCCATCACGGTTGCCTTCATGGACCCCGCCGCCGTCCTCAGTCTGGTTGAAAAAGAAGGTGTTGCGCAACTTGCCGAAGAGGTGCGTGGGCGTCTGCAGCGGGTCAGTGCGGCACTGGTTGGCTAAGCCGCGGGTAGCCTGCGCAGCGGTATGGTTTTGCTCGCCCCCGGCTTGGGGTAGTATCGAGTTCCTGAGGTGCGGCTGCGGTGTTGTGGGCGTGATCAGCATTATGCTGGAGGTCATCGATGAGTCTGCCGAAGATATCGTTGTTTCCCCTGCTGGATTCGGCAGAGCCGCTCAGCAAGCGTGCGCCCGCCGTGGATGAGAATGGCAAGGCGTTGTCGGATTTTATGATGATCATCCCTGGCCTGCGCGATAAGCCTCGTCAGTTGATTCAGCAAACCATGACCGAGATCCACGCCACGCTATCCTGCTTTCAGCATGCGGTGGTATTTGCCGAACTGAATCTAAAGCTCAACCTGCTGTGGGTGTCCATTCGTCCGTTGCACGGTATTCGTTTCGAAATCGCCGATGCTGTGCGTTTGCGCGTGCCCGATGCGCGGCTGGTGTCGCATATTTAGGTGCTAGGATCTAGGGTCTAGGATCTAGGATCTAGGGAGTGAGCCATCGCCTATACTCTTGCTAGCACCTAGCACCTAGCACCTAGCACCTAGCACCTAGCACCTAGTCTCTTGGAGCTACAACTCAACTTCCTTGCGCAGCCGTTCCAGATCCTCGAGCACAATACTGTTCCCCCGCACCACAATCAGTCCATCACGCGACAGGCGCATCAAAATTCGTGAAAAGGTCTCCGGCTTGATGGACAGCTGCGAGGCGATGACATGCTTGGGCGTGGTAAGCACGATCTCGGGCGATTGCAGTACGTCTTCAGGCAACTCCCGCAACAGATAACCCACCAGGCGATAAGTGGCGTTATGCAGGGTCAGGCTGTCGATCTCATTCAGGCGCTTGTGCAGGCGCTGGCTCATATCGGCCATGAGTCGGAAGCAGCTGTCGGGAGAATTTCGCAGCAGGCCCTTGAAGATCGCATTGGAGAATGACAGCAAGCGACTCTTCATCAGTGCATTGGCATTCACCGGAAACACTTTACCGGACATGAACATTACCGCCTCGGCAAAGGTCTCCCCGGGACGTACGATCTCGATCACCTTTTCGTCACCTTCCTCAGATAACCGATACAACTTGATCTGGCCTTCGATCACCATGAAAAAGCGCTCAGCTGGCTGGCCGTGCTCGAACAGCGTGCGACCTTCATCGAGGCTGAGTTCCTGCATGTTGCTCGCGATTGTTTTCAATTCGTCGTCATTCAATCCGGCGAACAGGTAATTGCGGCGTAGCCAGAGGCTGTTGTCGTTGTTATCGGTCATAGTAAATGCCCGTTCGGTGTCGCGCAGATCCAGGGCATAGACCCGCGACGGCAGGTTTGATCAAGGTCAAGGCGGTTGTGGCGTGACTTCCGGATGATGCGTCAAACGCCGTAATCGGTCTATCGAAAAACGAGCGCCATTATAAACATGTGAGTGGTCAAGCCCCAACTGTGTTGTGGTTGTTAGGCGTTTAAACAGCGGAAGGAGGCTAAATGGAATCCAGGCGAGGCTGTGGTCGTTGCTGGTTGCTATTGGCAATCGTCGTGGCGCTGACTGCCATCATAGGTTACCGGCTAATCACTGGCGCGCACACACACACCGGCACCGATGGTCGAGCAGAGATCGCGCTGTCACCTGCGGATCGTGATCTGGTGCTAACGGAAATGCGTACCTTCCTGAGCGCGGTGCAGGGAATAACCGTCGCGTTGACCAAAGAAGAGCTACAGACCGTCGCGCAGCAGGCGCGCGCTGTGGGCGCGGCTGCTGTTGGGCAAGTGCCGCCGTCACTGATGCAGGCTCTGCCACTGGAGTTCAAAACGCTAGGGCGCAGCGTACATGCTGATTTCGATCAACTGGCCTTGGACGCAGAGCAACTCGGTGACCCGGACTATTCACTGCGACAACTCGGCGACATTATGGGCAAATGCGTGGCCTGCCATGCAGCGTACCGGTTCACGGTGACCACGGACGGAAGATGAGCGCGATGCATGTGCAACTGCTGGTAGCGTCCTGGTGCAGTTCCTGTCAGCGCGCGCAGCAGATCTGGACGGACATCTGCGCACACCATGGCCTGACGCTGGAGATCCTGGATCTGGACACCCTAGCGGGTGAATCCGCCGCGAGCCGGCATCATCTTAAAATCATGCCAGCAGTCATCATCGACGATCATCCACGGGCCATTGGTGTGCAATCAGAGGCGGAGGCGGAGGCCTTGCTGGTAGCTGCGTTAG
Source organism: Thiohalobacterales bacterium (assembly GCA_041739295.1). Taxonomy (GTDB): domain Bacteria; phylum Pseudomonadota; class Gammaproteobacteria; order Thiohalobacterales; family Thiohalobacteraceae; genus JAHJQQ01. The sequence continues at coordinate 2,684 of JBGSOE010000251.1, forward strand.
GAAAATCGGGCGGATAGCATCACGTACATGTGTCGGACGCGCGGCTACCGCCGCTGAATCCGACCTACCTATACAGGCAGATTAAATGTAGGTCGGGTGAACCAACCCCGCAAACAAGCGCGGGGTTGTTACGGTAATGAAGATGGCCATATAAAAGCCCGTCACAACGACTGCTGTGACGGGCAACCGTTCAGGCCGAAGGCCGCGCCCGACATGCACGGTTACGTAGGGTGTGGTAAGCGCAGTGAACCGCACCAATCAGGCGTCTACAGAAGCAACCAGCCCATCCAACAAAACCACCATCAACCGATTCAATTCCGCAAACCGCGCCGGCTTCGCGCGCATCTGCTCCGGTGATTGAATCGTCGGCCCATCAACCAGTTCATCCGCGCCATGTACGATCAGCTCCTGTGCGCTTTCCGGTGTCGTTTCCAGATGAAACTGCAGACCGAGAATACGGTCATCTAGCGCATAGGCCTGATGCCGGCACACCGCACTCTGCGCCAGATGTACCGCGCCGGGCGGCAGGTCAAAGGTATCACCGTGCCAATGAAAGGCATCAAAGTTTTCCGGCAGTAACCGACCGAGTGACGATGCTCCAGCATCAGCACAGCGCGTAATCGGAAACCAGCCAATCTCTTTTTGACCGTTCGGATACACGCGCGCGCCGAGCACATCGGCAATCAACTGTGCGCCGAGACAGATGCCCAGCACACGCTTGCCGGAATCTATCACCGTGCTAAGAAAATTCTTCTCAGCATGTAGCCAGGGATACTGATCGACATCATGCACACCCATGGGGCCGCCCATCACAATCAGCAGATCAAGGTTATCGGGTCGAGGAAGTCCATCGCCTGCATACAGTCGCGTGCAGCCGACCTTATGGCCGCCGCGTTCGATCCAGCCACGAATGCTGGCAAGGCCTTCGAAGGGGACGTGCTGGAGGAAGTGGATGTTCATGAAGTCTCAACGGTTGGATTGCAGGTTAGCAGAAAGATACGTTGAGAGTAGGGTGCGCGGCAAGATACTGTACGGTGTATTGAGCAGGAAGCTATTTACAAGGTTAGGACTTCGACCCCGAACGTTCAAGCTTTATGTGTTTTAGTCCTTCCACAACTGGCCACTCCGTATTACATTGCAGTGATAACAACCACTATTTTCATTATCAATGTTGTACCATTCGTGTTTCCCATTTTTTTTCTCACAGTCTTCGCCTTTATCAGCCACGCCCAAATCTATTAGAAACCAAGGCAAGAACTGCCTTAACCATGTGCGTTTTCGATATGGCCCTCCTGAATACTGAGGCATAGTGATTCCTATTTACACATAACAGTATGATGGATGGAGTATGTAGTATTGATAATAGTACGGAATCTGCCTAGCATGCGAATGAATAGGTCTGTTTGTGGGTGGGAGTTTGTCCTGCATGGTATCGATCTTCCGTTTATTTTCCTTATACGTCTAGCTTCTCTCTAGATAGACAAGAAGGCAATATGCTGTGATAGCTTGCCAGGCATATTAAGTCTCAAGCTGGCTATTGCATCGAAACAATTAGTTCGTCATTCCGGCGCAGGCCGGAATCTATTGCTCTGATATACATGGATTCCGGCCTGCGCCGGAATGACGGTTAAGAATGTAGCCTGGGTTGAGCGACGGCGAAACCCGGGTCTCACGTTGTTCAACCCAGGCTACATGTTATTTATCTTCATTCTTCAGCTGCTTCTCCAATACCTTAAACCGCTTGTGCGTGTCTTTGTCCAGTTCCGGATAATCCAGATTCATGCGCTTGAGAGTGTCGACAATGATTTCGGCGACACACACGCGCATGTAGGACTTGTCATCGGCTGGGAGAGCATACCAGGGTGCCCAGGGGCGTGACGTTGCATTCAGTGCCGTCTCATAGGCCTGCATATAGCTGTCCCAGTATTTGCGTTCCTCAACATCCCCCTCATTGAACTTCCAATGCTTGTCGGCCTCTTCGAGACGACTGAGGAAGCGCTGGCGTTGTTCTTCGCGCGAAACATTCAGCCAGAATTTGAGAATGACCGTGCCATTGCGTGCCATGTGCTGTTCATGGCAGCGGATGGACTCCAGGCGCTGCTCCCAGAATTCCGGCGAGGGCGTTGCGTCCGGCAGGCGCTCAGATTCCAGATATTCCGGGTGTACACGCACCACAAGCACTTCTTCGTAATAGCTGCGATTGAAGATGCCGATCATGCCTTTGGATGGCAGACGTAGCGTCGTTCGCCAGAGAAAATCATGTTGCAGTTCGTCTTGGCTGGGTTGTTTGAAGCTATGCACATAGCAGCCAGCCGGGTCGACGCCGTTCATGACGGCGCGGATGGTGCTGTCCTTGCCGGCGGCATCCATGGCCTGAAAGATCAGCAGCAGGGCGCGTTGATCGTGGGCGTAGAAACGGCGCTGAAGTTCATCCAGTTCCTCGACCAATTCCGCAAGACGTTGCTTAAGGTGATTTTTGTCAGAAACATCATTGGGTGGATGTGTTTTAGCAGAGTCGATGCGGAAGTCGCCGGTGTAGGGGATCAGTAAATCATGCGGATGTGCTTCAAAGGTCATGGGCGTTCTCCTTGTAGGCGTGCGCGTGAATCGCTGGCTTCCCCGCTGATACGGCGCTCTGCCTTGCGCCGCCAGTTTGGACTGAGCTCCGGTAGTGCGGCAATCGCGGCGAGCAGGTCAATATCGATTCCCGCAGCATAAATGGCGCGCATCAGCGTGGCCACGGTCATGCCGGGATGCGGCCGCTCCAATAATTCAATGGCATCACCCGGCCTGACATTTCCCGGTTCCAGTACCCGATACAGCCAGCCACAGCGCACGCTGTCCTGCACGCGCTGCGCCATGTCGGCGATACCGAAGCGGTCATTGAGCTTCCAACAGGGCGAGCGTGGCTGCGCGACCTGAACTCTGGCCGTACCGAGTCGATAGCAGTCACCGATGCGGACGCTGTCTTCATCCATTATGCTGGAGCTGATGTTTTCGCCGAAGCCGGGCGGGTGAAATTGCTGTGCGGCCTGCGGCAACTCGCGCTGCCAGTCAACATAATGTCGTGCGCAATAGTGCAGCAGGGCGCGGTCAGCGCCACCGTGGTTGGTGTGGTCGCTGTAGTGGTCGCCGCGAAGACCATGCGTATCGACTGCGATGAGTTGGGTGACAGCATGCTTGTAGATAGCACTGTCCGCGCCACTGGGTAACGTGCCTATATTGCCGATGAAGAGTCCAGTGATGCAATCGTGCATATGCGTGGCTGCCCGTCAGTAAAGCAAATGATGCGGCTGTTACCTGTGACTTATGGGCTGTTGTTTCAGCCCAGGCCCGGCAACAGCTGTTTGATGCCGTTGGCCATGAATTCCACGCCAATAGCGGCAAGGATCAGCCCCATGATGCGGGTGACAATGTTCAGGCCGGTGCGCCCCAATTTTTCGGCGATCATGGGTGCTGCGCGGAGACTCAGCCAAGTGAGAATCGCCAAGGCGAAGGCAATGGAGAACAGCAGCGTGTAATGGGTGAGACCATGTCCGCGATGCGCATAGATGATGATAGTACTGACGGCGCCTGGCCCGGCAAGCAACGGTATGCCGAGCGGCACAACCGCGATGTTCTCTTTTTCCTCGGCGTCCTGAGCCTCTTCACTGGTCTGCTTGGCTGGACTCATGCCGCCGTGCAGCATGCTGATGGCCATCAGCAGAATGAGGATGCCGCCGGCGACGCGGAACGAATCGAGGCTGATGCCGAAGAACGCCAGGAGTGAATCGCCCATCAGCAAGGCAACTATCAGAACGATGCCGACCGTGATCGAGGCACGCAATCCGACGGTATTGCGTTCGGTATCCGTCAGATTACGCGTCAGACCGACGAATACGGGTACAATCCCGATGGGATTGACAATGGCCAGCAGGCCAATGAAAAACTTCGCGTATTCGCTCCAGTCGATCATGCGGCCAGTGTAGCCGATCAGTGAGTGGGCGTCGCGTTCACAGTGGCTCATGGAGGTAATGTCGGACGCGCGGCTGTCGCCGCTGAATCCGACCTGCAATGATCATGCTTTGACCCGTAGGTCGGATTCAGGCCGAAGGCCGCGTCCGACATCACCCTCATTACCGGAGGATGTCTAACGGTATTCCGCATTCAGGCGTTCGTGGGAATATGCCGTGGGTGCTATATTGCATTGAAGTGGTTCACCACCCTCGACGCACCTTTTCGATCTGGCAATATTTCCGGAAGCACCTGATATGCAGGCCAATCACAACCCTATCCGTCTTTCCGTTTCCGGCATGAGCTGTGCCGGTTGCGTGGGTACGGTCGAAGATGCGCTGCGTGCCGTGCCCGGTGTTGCCGAGGCGAGCGTGAATTTCGCTGAACACACCGCGCAAGTGCAGGGCGATGTGACGGCGGATGCGCTGGTCGCGGCGGTGCGCAAGGCCGGTTACGATGCCGCCGAGTTGCGCGGTGTTGCGGACGAGGAAGAAAAAGAGGCCGCCGAGTTTGCGCACTATCGCAAATTGCTGCGACAGGCGATTGTCGCGGGACTCGTCGCGTTGCCACTGGTGGTTGGCGACATGCTGTTGGGGCTGCTGCCGATGCTGCACGCTCCGGGTGGTCGTACTTTCTGGTCCGTCGTGGGCCTGGCCACGCTTATCGTGCTGGCCTATTCCGGGGGCCACTTTTTTACCGGTGCCTGGAAATCGTTCCGTAATCACAACGCCAATATGGATACGCTGATCGCACTCGGCACGGGCAGCGCCTGGTTGTATTCCATGGTCGTGGTGGCCTTCCCCGACAGCGTGCCAGTACTGGCCCGGCATGCCTATTTCGAAGCTGCGGCAGTGATCCTGGCGTTGATCAATTTTGGCAGTGCGCTGGAAATGCGCGCGCGTGGCAAGACTTCCGAGGCGATCAAACGATTGATCGGTCTGCAACCCAAGACGGCGCGTGTGCTGCGAGACGGTGTCGAGGTCGATGTGCCCATCGCTGAGGTTGGTCTTGATGAAACCGTGCGTGTGCGACCCGGTGAAAAGATCCCGGTCGATGGTCTGGTCATTGAGGGTCATTCGAGCGTCGATGAGTCCATGCTCACCGGCGAGCCGGTGCCGGTGGAGAAATCGGTCGGCGCCGAAGTGGTCGGTGGAACGCTTAACAAGAGTGGTAGCTTTCTGTTTCAGGCAAAACGTATCGGCAAAGACATGGCGTTGGCGCGCATTATCGAACTGGTACGCCAGGCACAGAACTCAAAACCGGCGATCGGCAAGTTAGCCGATCGCATCTCAGCGGTGTTCGTTCCGGTGGTGTTGATCGTCGCCGTCATCACTTTTTTGCTTTGGTTCAACCTTGGACCTGATCCGCGCCTGAGCTTCGCGCTGGGCACGGCGATAACTGTGCTGGTGATCGCCTGTCCCTGCTCCTTGGGTCTGGCGACGCCGATCTCGATCATGGTCGGTGTCGGCAAGGCCGCCGAGCACGGCATTTTGATCCGCAGTGGCGAGGCCTTGCAGCGTGCCGGGCAATTATCGGTGATTGTGCTCGACAAAACCGGCACGGTGACTTTAGGCCAGCCGCGCGTGACTCAGATCGAAACCGCCGAATCCTGGTCCGAGGATGAGCTGCTGCGCTTGGCCGCGAGTGTCGAGGCCGGTTCAGAGCATCCACTGGCCGAGGCGATAATGGAATCCGCGCAATCACGTAGTCTGGTATTAGCATCAGCAGATGCCTTTGCAGCCAGCATCGGTGGAGGCGTCAGCGCCGTTGTCGAGGGTCACAAGGTTGCGTTGGGCAATCCGCGCTTTCTGGCTGAGAATGGCATCGCTATCGGTGACTGGAAGCTGCGCGGCGCAAACCTCGCTACTCAGGCACAAACCCCGCTGTATGTCAGCATAGACGGGCAGATGGCTGGCGTGATCGGTGTATCTGATCCTATCAAGCCCGACGCGCGCGCTGCGATTGCGGCACTGCACAACGCGGGTCTGCGCGTGGTTATGCTCACCGGTGATCATCGCGCCACGGCCGAGGCGGTCGCGCGTGCACTTGATATCGACGAGGTGCATGCCGAGGTGTTGCCGGCGGACAAGGCTGCCGAGGTTGCCGCATTACAGGCGACCGGTGCGGTGGTCGGTATGGTCGGCGATGGTATCAATGATGCGCCGGCCCTGGCGCGCGCCGATGTTGGTTTTGCCATCGGTAGCGGTACCGATGTGGCAATGGAGAGTGCGGATGTCACATTGATCGGCGGTTCGTTGTTCGCGGTGCTTGACGCGATCCAGATATCGCGCGCGACGGTGCGCAACATCCGTCAAAATCTATTTGGTGCTTTTGTCTATAATGCGATAGGTATTCCGATCGCCGCCGGTGCGTTGTATCCACTGCTCGGCATGTTGCTCAATCCCATGATAGCCGGTGCGGCAATGGCACTGTCATCGGTGACGGTGGTGAGTAACGCCAATCGCTTACGTGCCTGGCGTAGCGCGAGGGACATTATATGAGCCCCGATCTGTGGGTGAATGTCAGCGGACTGGGCTTGATCCTGCTGATTGTCTGGTGGTTCTGGTTGAAGAAATAACGTTGCTGAATAATTTGAGTACTCAGGAGTCGGGTATGAACAATAATCAAAATGTGGGCGGCGCGTTGGTTCTGGGTGTATTCCTGTGCGCAGGGCTGATCGGGTTGGGTTACTACCTTGCCGATGGTTTCCTGCAGGCCAAGGCGTTGGAACGCACTGTTACGGTAAAAGGTTTATCTGAACGCGAGGCGCCCGCCGATGTTGCTATTTGGCCGATAAAATTCAGCGCTGCCGATAATGACTTGACGGCGTTATATGCAGTGATTGAAAAGAACAATGCCCTGATCGTTGGGTTTCTTAAACAGCATGGCTTCAATGAGGCTGAGATAACGGTATCTGTGCCAGCGATTGTCGACAGACAGGCGCAATCCTACAGTAATGAGGGTATGGCAAAGTTCCGCTATCTATCGACATCCAGCATCAGTGTCTACAGTCAGAATGTCGATCGCGTCCGCGCGACCATGAACGATCTGGTTGAGCTGGGTAAGCAGGGGCTAGCCATTGCCGGGCAGGATTATGAATCACGCACGCAGTTTCTGTTCACGCAACTTAATGATCTCAAGCCGGGTATGATCGAGGAGGCTACCCGCAACGCGCGTGAGGTGGCGGGTAAATTCGCGCAGGATTCCGCCAGCACGCTGGGTAAAATCAAGACTGCCAACCAAGGCCAGTTTTCTATCGAAGACCGTGACAGCAATACGCCGCACATCAAAAAGGTCCGCGTCGTATCAACGGTTGAATACTATCTGTCGGACTGAAGCCAAAGCCGGCCTGATATCGGGGCTACAGATCGCTTCGCCGATCCACTGAATAAATAATTCATCCTATAAACCGCATTTGCCACGGAATCACACTGAAAAACACGGACAAGATCATACGCTTCACGGCGGCACCGCCATCACCCGCAAGGGGGTGAATAGTTGCTCCAGGAAGGCACTGTGTTTCCGTGGCTGAAATGATTTTTTTAGGTTCATTGTCATTACTTCATGCGCGAGGGCAGCTTGATCGTCTCTCCGGCGATCATGAACGCACCTTTACCGCGGTGATGCAGCGTGCGCGGATCTTTCTGCGCGGGATCAATCCAGGCCTTGACCACTTCCAGAATGAAGAAGTTGTACTTGTTCACCAAGCGTGAATCGGCGACGGTGCATTCGAGATTGGCATAGCATTCTTTTATGAGCGGTGCCTTGACCTGCGCTGCCGCTATTGGGGTAAGTCCAAATTGGGTGAACTTGTCGAGTTTACGGCCGTGACTGTTGCCGACTGCCACCACCTGTTTCGCCATTGCCGCCGTGGGGATGTTGATTACGCATTCCCGTGATGCCGTCAGATTGCTGAAGCTATCGTTGCGGTTGCTCATGACGATGCCCACCAGCGGCGGCTCGAATTCCATCATGCAGTGCCACGACAGGGTCATGATGTTAGCGCGGCCTTTGTGCGCAGTGCTGACCAGTACTACTGGTCCTGGTTCGAGTAGGCCGTAGACTTTGGAAAGCGGGTAGGTTCTTTTTGCCATGGCGCCATCTTCTCCGCGGTGGATATAGATACCGTAGACTGGATAAAGCATGGCGGAATGCTGGAGGGCTGCATCCAGTGTGCTGCAAGGAATTTAGGAGCCTCAGTCTAATCTGTCATTGCGAAAAGCGCAGTGATGAAGCCATCTCTAAATCGTTGTCTAAAGCGCTGACAGCGTTCAATCCGCCAACCCCACATACACATGCTGCACATCATCATCGGCATCGATGGCGTCTAGAAACGCTTCGACTTCGGCGTGTTCTTCTGCGCTGATGGTGACAGGATTTTTTGGCCGATAGCCCAGCTGCGCCGATTGCACGGTGAAGCCGTGTGCGGGCAAGGCGCGCGACACAGCATCCATGTCGGTCGGTTCGGTGAGAAACAGGGTAGTGCCATCTTCACCGGGTTCCAAATCTTGAGCACCGGCTTCGATTGCGGCGACTTCAGCATCGGCAGCGGCCGTGGTGGGTGTGGCCTCGATCATGCCGAGGTAGTCGAAATCCCAGGAGACCGAACCCAAGGCACCGAGTTGTCCTTTGCGGAATAACACGCGGATATTGGAGGCAGTGCGGTTGGCGTTATCAGTCAGGCATTCGACGATCACCGGCACGCGGTGCGGGGCAAAGCCTTCATAGATGAGCTTCTCGTAATTCACTCCGGCCTCGACCAGACCGGCGCCCTTTTTGATGGCGCGTTCCAGGGTGTCCTTGGGCATGGAGGCTTTTTTCGCCTGCTCAATCGCCAGACGCAGGCGGGAATTTATGCTTGGATCTGCGCCCGCGCGCGCCGCGACCATGATCTCCTTGGAGAGTTTGGTGAAGATGCGGCCCTTGGCCGACGCGGCCGCTTCACGACCCTTTGCTTTCCACTGTGCGCCCATAGCTGCAACCTCGTTGAATTCGCTTTTGCCAAATCAGCCGACCCATTTAGGGTCTCGGCCGGCGCCCCAGCCAGTACTACCAGACTGTCGTCTTTAGGCGATGATGACGGGGCGCCGCGAAGGATGGCATAGACGGCCGTCAGCGGCAATTGAGCGTCAAGATTTTCAGTGCTAGCCCGCATTTCTCACCGCACATCTACTGCGGCCGCCGATGAGCCTGCATCTGCAGTGTGTACTCGCTCCAGCCGGCTTGACGTAGTTTCGGCTATGCCGGCGCCGTCTTCCCCTGCGTGCGCCCTGCATCTACAGCCTCCTCGACGCCTTCGAGACGATCCGCGGTGCTAGGGCGCGGGTCCGGTCAGCTGCAGGCGCTCTGGGCCGATCGACCGGTACTGCGGAACGCTCAGATTCTGCTGGCGGTCGGTGCGGTAATCCCGATAGACCCGTCCGGCCGTGTCGTAGAGCGAACCGGTGCAGGGTTCAGAGAATCCGCCGTACCAGTCGATGTCAGGCTTGGGTTGTTTGGTGGGAGAGATGTAGCGGATCTGGCAACCGCGCTCGGTGTCCAGCGGAACGAAAACAAAATAGTCGTCGCGCTGTGCGCGGATTGCATTGCGCAGTATATCGGGTTGGCGACTGTGGGCGGAGTCCGGGTCGTGCAGCTGCGCCGCGTTGCGATACAGTCCGCCGATTTCGTGCTGCGTGCGTCGATAGACGGCAACGGGGCCGCCAGGCCAGTGATCGATCATCATCACCTCACCGAGCTGCATACCAGACAGATCAATATCACGCTCCCACTGCGCGCGGCGTTGATCGGCCTCGCCCGCATCCGGTAGCAATGTTGCGAAAAATGGATAGGCGGCGAAGCCCAGGCCGCACAGGGCGAGCAATTTGAGCAGACGTGTGAGCAGCAGACGACGTTGGTTCATCGTTGACAATGTACGCAATAGAAACTCGAACGCTGACCGATGCGTTTGCCGCGTATTGGCGCACCGCACTGCAGGCAAGGTTCGTTCAGTCGATCGTATACGCGTAGCGTTTGTTTGAAGTAGCCAGGATTGCCATCGCCATCGACGAAATCGCGCAAGGTTGTGCCACCCATTTTGATCGAGGCAGCCAACACCTGTTTGATCGCTGCTGCGAGAGCGTCGTAACGTTCGCGTGCGATGCGGCCCGCTGGTCTGGTCGGGTGAATGCCGGCCATGAACAAGGCCTCATTGGCGTAGATGTTGCCGACCCCGACCACGATGTGGCTGTCCATGATGAAATGTTTTATGGCGACTTTACGACCTCGCGAGGCGTTGAATAAATGCATGCCATCGAACCTGTCGCTCAGCGGTTCCGGGCCGAGATTGACGAGCAGTTCGTGCTGCTCTGCCGGTTGTGTTGTCCACAACACGGCGCCGAAACGGCGCGGGTCGGTTAGTCGCAGGCTCTTGCCGCTGGCGAGCTGGATATCGACATGATCATGTTTACCAGCCGGCGCATCACGGGATACGAGGCGCAAGCTGCCGGACATGCCCAGATGCAGGATCGCCGTGCCGACATCGGTGTCGATTAGCAAATATTTGCCGCGTCGCCGTACGCTGTGGATGACTTGGCCGGGGAGGGCGCGATCGAGCGCGCGTGGGATCGGCCAACGTAATTTCCGCTGACGCACGACCAGTGCGGTAACCGTCTGATCGACCAGATGTGGTTCGATACCGCGACGGGTGGTTTCAACTTCGGGTAATTCGGGCATAGTGGCCAGGATTTTATGTCAGGGGCGCGGCGCGTTTGTAACACGAATCTGATATAGGGTACAAAACCCACTAGCCAGTGCGGCCACTTGCAGTGACTAGGCTGGTACAATGCGGGCTCTCAAATTTGTTAGCCGTCAAAAAAACGTTTTTGAACCGCAAAGGCGCAGAGGCGCAAAGAAAATCAAACAAGAACATATTCTGATTTTTTTTATGATTTGGTTTCCTTTGCGCCTC
>JBGSOE010000260.1:0-2265 GCA_041739295.1 Thiohalobacterales bacterium
CTGGAGGCTTATCTTGGAGGAAAAAGCTAATCCGTAATGCACCGCTGTTGTGGGGACAGACCTTTAGCTCTGTCCCCGTCGTGGTTCCACTCAACCGAGCGGGACCGCCTAACACACGACGGCGCTTGCTCTGCGGCTTCCTCAGCGGCTTCGTTTGTCCGCGTGGTCCGCACTGACGGGGACAGAGCTAAAGATCTGTCCCCACCGCAGCGGTGTCCCACGCGTCACCTTTGTGTCCTTCGTGCCCTTCGTGGTTAAATGACTTCCCTGTCCATCATGCAGTTTTGAATCCCTCGCGGAGCGACTTATGAATTGGTTCATGCTCACACTGGTCGGTGAAGATCGAACAGGCATCGTCGCTAAGCTCACCACTGCCTTGTTCGAGGGCGGCTGCAATCTCGGCGAGGCCGCCATGGCCAGGCTTGGTGGAAATTTCTCCATCATGCTCATGGTGCAGCATGGTGGCAGCGTGGAAAGCCTTGAAGCACTGATCACACCGGTAGCACAGTCGCTCGACCTGCATCTCCACATCGATCGCATCGAAGGCCATCTGCACCGTCACCTGATTCCCGACGTACGTGTCACCGTCTATGGAGCCGACCGCGCCGGCATCGTTGCTCAGGTTACCTCCGCCCTGAGCAGTGTGGGCTTCAACATTCTCGACCTGCAATCGGATGTCGGCGGCAGCAGCACTAAACCGGTCTACATCATGACCCTGGAGGGTCAGGCCAGCGATGGTATAGAACCCATTGAAAGTGCGCTGGCCGAGATCGCGCGCGAGGGCATCGCTGTCGATGTGCAATCGATCGAAACCCTGATCGGCTAAGGCAGACTAATAATCACGATGGCCGTTCTTGAAATTCTCACTTATCCGGACCTGCAACTGAAACAGGAATCTGTGCCGGTTGAGGCATTCGATGACAGCCTGCGGAACTTCATTGCCGATCTTGAAGAAACGCGGCTGGCCGGACCTGGCGCAGTCGGCATTGCGGCACCGCAGGTCGGTTGGTTTCAACGCATTGTCATTGTCGATGTCTCCAAGATGAAGCGCCCAGTACCCAACCACGGTCATCTGATACTGGTTAACCCTGAAATAACCAGTTGGGATGGCTATGCCGTTGGTCGCGAAGGTTGCCTTTCGGTGCCGGATTACACCGGCAACGTAATCCGCGCCGAACGCATACATCTCATCGCCTTCGATCCCACCGGCGAACGCCGCGAATATGATATGGAAGGTTTTGAGGCGCGCGCTATTCAGCATGAGATGGATCATCTCGACGGCCTGCTATTTCTCGACCGCCTGGTCAGCAAACGCAACGACCTGTTCCGGCGCAAGGTCTTCAAATAATGACGCGGCCACTCACCTGCATGGATGTAGGTGTACGCTCTGGCTGGCTGCTCATAGCAATCCTGTTGCTGACCGCCTGTAATCCCCTACATGACTTTGGCGGCCTTGAAGATCAGATCGAAGCCTACTACCGTGCAGAACAGACGGGGGATTGGGGACAGGTTTACGAACTGCGCGTCCGCGATTTCCGCTGGTCTGTTTCACGCGCGTATTTTGTCAACGCCATGAATGAGGACGCGCGCGGCTGGGAACTGCTCGACTACTCCGTCGAAGCGGCCGAACGTCAGGGCGACAAGGTGCTTGTCACGCTGAATTTTCGCTATCGCATCACCGGCGACAAACCCGCCTGGCAAAAACTCGCGGACAGCGAAGGCATTCTGGAGTTGAAAGATACCAACGTCTGGCTCTATGAAGACGGCCATTGGCTGTGCAAAGACGCCGGCGTTCGCCACCATTTACCGATGAATGATTCATTGGATTAATGTCGTAGAGTGTAATAGCAGCGTATTGCACCGAATGTTATTACGACCATCTGATCGATAGGAAAACATCCGGCGTATTACGACCTTCGGTCTAATACACCCTACAGATCCGTTCGAGGGTAAATCCCTGTAGGGTGCTGGTGAGCGCAGCGAACCGCACCAAAAGTGATAATGATTCGCATGTCGAGGTGCGGTTCGCTATGCTCACCAGCACCCTACATTTGTACCGTGGACACAAGTAGTTAGCCGATACCCCTTGAAATCGCCGGGCTACCCCCCCATCTGTCAGCTAACCTAAGGAACCTCTGATTAATTTGATCAAGCGAGCAGATGCAAGGCGCGGACGGGCGAAAAAACGGAGTTTACACGGCGTAAATGAGTATTTTGAGCCCGGCTGCAACGCGGCAGATGCCGCTTCAGCGAATTAATCAGAGG
>JBGSOE010000130.1:0-5231 GCA_041739295.1 Thiohalobacterales bacterium
GGTTCCCTAAAAAAATCATTTCAGCCACGGAAACACACGGAAGACACTGAAACACAGTGCCTTCCTGGAGCGACTATTCGAAAAAATAGGGGTCAGAGACGAATTAAGTACTGCCTGCTGTAACGACATCACTGCGGCGGTGGAATTCGTCTCTGACCCCTATTTTTTATGGCGGTCCCTGAGTGAAGCTGATGATCTTGTCCGGGTTTTTCCGTGTGCTTCCGTGGCAAATGCGGTTTATTAGGCTTAACGAGCACATGTAGGATGATGTGAAGTTAATCGCAACCCATCACAGCAGCAGAAGTCTGATGGGTTGGCAGGCGTAACGATCAGGTCTTGAAGTTGTACTTGCGAATCAGGTCGTACATGGTCGGGCGACTGACACCAAGCAGCTCCGCCGCCTGCGATATCTTGCCACCAACATGACTGAGCGCGCGCAATATGGCCTGCTTTTCGGCCTGTTCGCGGATTTCGCGGAGATCGAAACTTTGCGGCTGGGCTGATGACTCACCACCCAATTCCAGATCCTTAGCCGTGATCTGCTTCTGGTCGGCCATGATCACGGCGCGCTTGACCCGATTTTCCAGCTCACGCACATTGCCCGGCCAGTGATAGGACTCCAAAGCTGCCAGCGCATCTTTACCGAAGCGGTGCATGTGGCCACCATGCTGGCGGCTATACCGCTCTAGAAAAGCTCGCGCCAACAACAACACATCACCGACACGTTCACGCAGTGGTGGAATGCGCACGGAAATTTCACTCAAACGATAGTACAGATCTTCACGGAATTTGTTTTCACTGATCAGGACCTGTAGATCTTTATGCGTCGCGCACACGACGCGGACATCCACCGGAATCTCCTTGCGCCCACCCACGCGTTCGATTACGCGCTCCTGCAGGAAACGCAATAACTTCGCCTGAAGCGGAAACGGCAGGTCACCGATCTCGTCCAGAAACAGAGTGCCACCATTGGCCGTTTCAATTTTGCCGAGCGTCTGCTTGAATGCCCCGGTAAAGGCACCCTTCTCGTAACCGAACAGCTCACTCTCTAACAAGGTCTCGGGAATCGCCGCGCAGTTGATGGCCACGATGGGCCCGTCGGCGCGCCGACTCAAGCCGTGAATCGAGCGCGCCATCAGTTCCTTACCGGTACCGCTTTCACCCAGGACCAACACAGTCGCATTGGATGGCGCGACCTTCTCGATGGTGCGGCAGAGCTCCAGCATTTCCGGACTGCCGGTCAGCACACCTTCCAACGGCGAATCCGGCTGCTGGGTATGCAAGCGACGATTTTCGTTTTCTAATTCGTGGAGTCGGTAGGCACGGTTGACGACGAAACCGAGCAGATCAGAATCGATCGGCTTGTGGAAAAAGTCATAGGCACCCAGCGCCACAGCTCGCAGGGCATTCTCGCGTTCGTTGTTGCCGGTAACGACAATGATTTTGGTGAGCGGATGATCGGCCAGTACCTGCTCCAATGTAGCGAAGCCCTCACTGGTGCCACTCTCGTCAGGCGGCAACCCAAGGTCCAGTGTCATCACAGGAAAGGCGTATTTCTTAAGCTCGGCTAAGGCCGTCTCGCGGTCACCGGCAACGATGACTTCATAACCCTCGAAACACCAACGCAATTGCGCTTGTAATCCCGGGTCGTCTTCAACGACCAACAATTTCCTTGACTCGTCCGTCATCCCCATACCCATCGCCTTCAACTAGGCGCAACTGTACGTTATTTTTGTTTTCATCGCTAATGGGTACACGCAGACGGAAGGTCGTACCCTCACCCACGCGACTGATGGCTTCGATATCACCACCCATGGCACGCACAAATTCACGTGTCTCATAAACACCTATACCCATGCCAGATTTACCCTTGGTTGTTTCGAACGGTCGGAACAGACGTTCGCGAATGAACGTCGCGTCCATCCCGCTGCCGGTATCCTGCACTTCGATCACGGCCCAATCTTCATGCTTAAACAACCGTATGATAATGCGCCCGTCATCCGGGGTCGCATCCTGGGCATTGCGAACCAGATGGCCAATGATGGCGGCAAAGCGATCTTTATTGGCGCGCGCCGCAATACCCTTGGCCTGACAGTCGACACTGGGCGCCGGTCGGCCATTGGCCATCGTCCTGGCAACGTCCTGCAGCATCTCGCACAGATCCACCGGAACGATCTGGCGGTTGTCACCACCACCGCTACGCAGATGCGTCATCAGCCGGTTCATCTTGTCCACCGAATGTTCAACGGTGCGAATGGCATCTTCCATAAATTGCGGATTATGTTTGTGCTTGGCGGCATTGGTGATAACCAGCGAAAGTTGCGCCACCAGATTTTTGAGGTCATGCATGACATAGGTCGAGAGTCGATTACACATCTCGAATTGCTTGGCGTCGGCCAACGCACGTGCCGCCTCCAACTGCGCCAGATGACTGGCCGCCTGACGGCCTGCCGTCTTCAACAGATCGCAGTCCTCCCAATTGAAATGCTGCGGCGCAGGTGAGCGGGTCAGCAGAATAAAACCCGTCAACCGATCATGCAGAATCAGCGGCGTAATCAACCAGGCACGCGAAACAGTAGAAAGCCACTCCGGCAATTCCAGGCCCGCATACTTGGTACGGTCACGTTCATATTCATCCAAATTGATGACCCATTCCTGGCGCTCCAGAAACGCCACTAATGAGCCACCATCAGCCTCGCTGGCATGCTCGGGCAAATCCATCTGCCAGGCCGCGACCGGTTCGAAACGACCTGAGTCGCGGCGCATCCACAGCGCACCTGCGGGGCTTTCAATGATCTCGGCAATTGCGCGCACCACCCGCTCACGCAAGTGAGCGTCCAACTCACCTGACGACAGCGTACCGATAAAGCGCAGCCATTCGTCGCGGTAATCGTACTTGTAATGAAAGAAATGCTTGTTGATCAGTACCCGCAGGCTTGCACGCAGCTGCCCGGAAAACAGCAGCACTGCCAGCACCAGCGTCGCGGCAAACAGGAAGATGACCTGCGCGACCGCACCCCAGTTGCCATTGAAACTACGTACGTAATAACCGCCGGCACCCATGGCAAAGAGATAGATGCCGGCACCCAACAAGGATGCTGTATGAAACACAATACGCCGGGATACGAAGATATCCAGCGACCAGCGCGTATCACGCGCAATGGCCACGGCGAGTAGTGGAACGACCAGGGCATTACCGAACCCGCGCGCTTGCCATAAGGCGTTATCGACCCGCTGAAACAGCAATGCATCCGCATAGAGATAGAAGTCATAAGCGAACATCCCGCCGATGCCCATGCACAGATATTTGATGCCCCGGCGCATCTCAGGACGCGTGTTGCGGAACAGTTGTTCCACCAACACCAGACCGAAGATGGCAAGTAGCACATAGCCGCCCAGCAGCCAATCAACACCCAGGGAAGAAATTATCGCAACACCAGAATAAAACCGATACGCGGTCATACTGGCCAAAAGCAATACGAAGGCGCTGGACACCATCAACACCGTACGGAAGCCCGCATCGGCTATGCGCTGATCGCCGTAGGCGGAACCCAGCACACGCGCGAGAAAGGCAATCCAGGCGACATCACGCACCAGCTCCATCAGCTGGGTGAGAAAGGGGTAGGTCAGCGAAACATTTTGATAAGCCGCAAGCCCCATCCATACCGCGCTCGCGAAGGACGCTATAGCCAGAGTACGTTTGCCGGAACGCCCACGATGCCCCGTCAGCAGCACAAGTGCCAACACGAGAAAGGCAACCGCACCGATGGTGTATCCTACAAACCCAATGCTCAGCATGCATTGCCCTCAGAATTGTCCGGCAGAAGAAGACGCCGAAATACCTTGCACCCTTCCTTAGGCAAAAACGGATACCTGCGCCGCAGCTCCAACATCAACTGTATTTGGAAAGCTGATTCATTCGTGCTCGTCATTCCTGCGCATGCCGGAATCCAAAGCATTCAAGGCACTAGATTATTTGCTGCGCTCACCCTACGGCCCGCCCTTTGGGCGTTCAACACGCTACGCGCTTTTGCCCGGCATGCGTCGGAATGACGGATTAATCAGAACTCCCTTAGTGTTGTGAACAATGGTCGCACACAGGGCAGTTCACTATAAGCTAGCCGCATAATAGCGCCAAGAGCCAGGGTATTACCCAGGCGACCTGTACTGCATTCATTACCGGGAGGATTCTTTACAACTATTTGAATGGTATACGAAATAAGATGCAGGCCCGCGATTAGCGGGCCTGCATTACTCTAGCGGACTTAGAGACTATTCAGCACTTTACGCGCTTCATCCGCACCTGGGAAATCTCCCAACTCGAGCGCTTTGGTCAGTGTCGCCTTGGCCTTCGCCTTGTCACCAGCCTTGGCGTAAGCCATACCCAAGTGGTATTGGAAGATGGCAGCCTTAGGTGCAGCATTTACCACACCTTCGAGCACCTCGACTGCTTTGGCATAATCTCCAGTACGGTAATATACCCATCCAACAGTATCCTGAATGGGTGGATTTTGCACCGGAGCTAATTTCACGGCCAACTCTTCGGCTCTCGCTAGACTTTTTTCATCGCTGCGGTTATCGACCAGGAGCGCAGCGAGGTTGTTCGTGGATACGGCGTTATTGGGCTGTTTAGCCAACACCTTCTCATAAAGCTCCACTGCACCGTCGATGTTACCTTGTCGCTCATATACTCCCGCCAAGCTCATCTGGAGTTTGATATCGTCCTTGTCCACACTCAAAGCCTGCTCGAGTATGGCCACAGCGCCCACCACATTCCCCTGTTGCTCCCGCGCTGAGGCTAATTGCGCATACACCGGCAAACTGTTGGGGTTAATTTCTAACTGCTTGGTGAAGGCTGCTTCAGCAGCGGGGTAGTCCTGACGCGTCATCTGAATGAGACCCAGGAGATCATTGGCGGACTTGTGTTGCGGGTCATCACGCAGAATACCTTCTATACGCGCCAACGCAGCATCGGTCTGACCAGCTGAGAGCTGGGTATTTACGATTTCAGTTAATAGAGCACCTTTACCAGCATCATTCTTGCTGAGCGAATATGCTGTTTCATACTCCTTAAGAGCCCCATTTATATCACCCTTGGCACGCAGTAGACGACCTGCACGGAAATAGCCCTCCGCATTATCCGGCGCGGCTTCCTTGATACGCTGCACAACGTCTCCCAACCCTGGATCTTGGGTGGTTGCCAATATATCGCTTTTTAATATGAGAGCACC
>JBGSOE010000342.1:0-4102 GCA_041739295.1 Thiohalobacterales bacterium
GCTGCAATCAATCCTGTCTGCACTGCCATGTGAATGCCGGACCTACCCGTCGTGAGGAAATGAGCGCGGAAACGGTTGGCGAGGTGTTGAATTATCTCCAGGTTAGCGGTGCAGGTACGCTCGATATTACGGGCGGCGCACCGGAGCTGAATCCGCATTTCCGTTCGCTGGTGCGCGCAGCACACACGCTAGGCGTGCATATCATTGATCGCTGCAATCTGACGATTTTCGAAGAACCCGGACATGAAGACCTGCCGGAGTTTCTGGCGGAACACCAGGCTGAAGTTGTCGCTTCATTACCCTGCTATCTGGAAGAGAACGTTACCGCGCAGCGCGGTGTAGGTGTGTACGCGGCGAGTCTGCGCGGCTTGCAACGGCTCAATGCGCTCGGCTATGGAAAACCCCACAGTAAATTAATGTTGAACCTGATGTACAACCCGATCGGCCCCGTGCTGCCGCCGAGTCAGTGCGCACTGGAGGCAGACTACCGGCGCGAATTGCAAGCACGCGCCAGGGTTGAATTCAATAATCTCTATGTGCTCGCCAACATGCCCATTCAGCGTTTTGGCAGTACGCTGATCTCGCATGGCCAATTCCACGACTACATGGCTTTGTTGCGTGATGCGCATCGCGACGAGAATCTGGACCAAGTCATGTGCCGTACCTTAGTGAGTGTGGACTGGCAGGGATATGTGTATGACTGCGATTTCAATCAGATGCTGGGGATCGGCATGAATGGCCAGCGTATGCATGTTCGCGAGTTGAGTGACCATGACCTTAATGGCGAATCGATTGCGATTGCCGACCATTGTTACGGCTGTACCGCAGGGCAGGGCGCCAGTTGCGGCGGTGCGTTAAACCTATAAACCGCATTTGCCACGGAATCACACGGAAAAACCCGGACCAGATCATAAGCTTCACGCCGGCCTCCATCACCCGCAAGGTGGTGAATAGTCGCTCCAGGAATGTACTGTGTTTCAGTGTCTTCCGTGTGTTTCCGTGGCTGAAATGATTTTTTTAGGTTAAGGAACCTCTGATTAATTCCATTATGCCGTTCATTGCGAGCGAAGCGAAGCAATCTCTCAACCATCAAATCAATGCCTTGGAGATTGCCGTGTCGCTGCGCTCCTCGCAATGACGGATTTATCAGGCCTTCCTTAACGGAAATGGAGAAGCAATAACCATGAACGTGCAAGACAGTGTGATGGAACGCTATTCCCAGGGTGCGCAAGAACGTCAACCGGCGCTGTGCTGCCCGATCGACTACGATGCGAATTTGCTGGCGGCATTGCCGCAGGAGATCATCGATAAAGATTATGGTTGCGGCGACCCCTCGCGCTATGTGCGTACGGGTGATGTCGTCCTTGATCTGGGTTCGGGTGGCGGCAAGATCGCCTATATGGCGGCGCAGCTCGTCGGCGAACAGGGTTACGTGATCGGCGTGGATATGAATGACGACATGCTTGCGCTGGCGCGCAAATATCAGCCGGAGATGGCCGCACGGCTAGGCGGCGAGCGGGTACGTTTTCTCAAGGGGCAGATCCAGGATCTGGCGCTGAGTATCGACGCGGTGGATGCCTATCTTACCGAACATCCGGTGCGCAACGCTGCCGCACACACGGCCTTCCTGGGTTGGCGTGCCCAACAACGCGCGCACTCGCCACTCATTGCAGATACCTCTGTTGATCTGGTGATATCTAATTGTGTGCTGAATCTGGTGCATGATGCGGACAAGGCACAACTGGTGCGTGAAATCTTCCGGGTGATCAAGCCCGGCGGGCGTGTGGCGATCTCCGACATTGTCAGCGACGAGTCGGTGCCTGAACATCTCAAGCGCGATCCGGAACTCTGGAGCGGGTGTATTTCCGGTGCATTCCAGGAAGAGGAATTTCTGACGGCATTTGTCGAGGCGGGTTTCGTCGCCGTGGCCTATGACAAATGGGACGCGCAGCCTTGGCAGGTAGTCGAAGGTATCGAATTCCGTTCGGTGACGCTGACCGCTGTGAAACCCGAATCGTCCATCTGCCTCGATTACGGTCATGCGGTTATCTATCGTGGCCCGCATGCTGAAGTACGCGATGAGGAAGGGCATGTGTTTCCACGCGGCGCGCGTATCGCCGTCTGCGAACGTACTTACCGCACGCTGACCAGCGGTGCCTACGGTGAGGATTTCATCGGCTTGCCACCTGCCGTTATTCAGGAACCGGTATGTTTCTGTGCGCCGCCCGGCACACGCCGCCCGGCGGCGAGCGCGAAAGGTGCCGCACATTCCAGCACTGACACGGGCGGCCGGTGTTGCTGAATGCGCCTGTCCATCATCGTCCCGGTGTTGAACGAGGCAGCGCAGATCGCCGCTACGCTGGCACCGTTGCAGCTGTTACGCGCACAGGGGCATGAGGTCATTGTCGTCGACGGTGGTAGTGACGATGGCACAGCGGAATGTGCGCGCGCATTGTGCGATCAGTTTCTTACCGCTCCACGGGGCCGAGCTCGACAGATGAATGCCGGGGCCAAGGTTGCCCAGGGTGATGTCCTGTGGTTTCTGCATGCCGATACCCTGGCATCCGTGACGGCGGCCGATGCACTTGTCACTGCACTCTCGCAACCGCGCCGCGAGTGGGGTCGTTTCGATGTGCGTCTGTCGGGATCGCACCTGTTGTTGCGTGTAATAGAGAACCTGATGAACCTGCGCTCGCGTTGGACCGGTATAGCCACCGGCGATCAGGGCATCTTCGTGCGCCGCGACCTGTTCGAACGGCTGGGTGGTTATCCTGATATCCCGCTCATGGAAGACATCGCACTCAGCCGTCTATTGAAGCGACAGGGCGCACCAGCCTGTCTGCGCGAATGGTTAGTGACCTCCAGTCGTCGTTGGGAACAGCACGGCGTGGCACGCACGATCATTCTGATGTGGCGCCTGCGGTTCGCCTATTGGCGCGGAGTGTCGCCCGACCATTTGGCCAGGCACTACCGGCAGGCCTGAACGATGCAATATCCGCAGGGACGCATCCTCATTTTCGCCAAGGCACCTGTGCCCGGCTACGCTAAGACCCGGTTGATTCCTGCCCTGGGCGCGCAGGGTGCCGCAGACCTGCACGCAAAGTTGATTCTCAGGACGGTCGACACGGCTGTTGAAAGTAGTTTAGCGCCGGTGCAACTCTGGATCTGCGGTCCCGAAGGGCAGACGGTATTCGACGAATTCCATTCTGCCGTGAATGATGGAATCCATACCCAATCCGGAAAGGATTTGGGTGCTCGAATGGATAATGCTTTAACTCAGACATTGCAGGTTGCCGATTTCGCGGTCCTTATAGGGACAGATTGCCCTGCCATGGGATGCGATTACCTTGAGAGCGCCTGTGTTGCGTTGGCTACGGGGTGTGATGCCGTTCTAGGGCCGGCCGAGGATGGAGGCTATGTGCTGATCGGTCTGCGGCGTAACCATTCACACCTGTTCGAGAATATTCCATGGGGTACTGCAGACGTACTCACTCAGACACGACAGCGTCTTGATGACGTGGGATGGACCCGGCGAGAACTCGCTACTAAATGGGATGTAGATCATCCGACAGACCTTAAACGTTTAATTGCGTTGGATACATCATTCGACATATCCGCCCCAGAGGTTATTCACAGTCAGTAATTGGCTGGTCATAATTTAGCCACAGGCCATTGCAGCACATTTGTGAGATCCTGCGGCTGAGGAGTGTCAACCTTCACGTAGCCACAGCCGGCGCCTATGGAAACCAAATCCTGTCCCCGCTGCCACATTCAAAAGCCCCAGCGAAATGTCGCTTGGGCTTTTTGTTATTCTGGACCACTAGTAGACGTCAAGTAGATATTTCCGGTAAACGGGCAAGTACCAGAATCGACACACCTCGAATAGGGTGTCGGTGAGATATCGCACTGAGGAGTTCGCAATAAATTGCTGCGCCACGTTGACGTGTGATACTCAATAACTAGGGAACCTCGGATTAATTTGATCAAGCGGGCAGCTGCACGGCATAGGCCGGTTCGAAAGGCGGGGTGCGTAGTACCGGGCTGGATGTCGGACGCGCGGCTAGCGCCGCAGAAAACGACCAACGATAAAAAAAAAACCAAA
>JBGSOE010000144.1:0-3205 GCA_041739295.1 Thiohalobacterales bacterium
AACCCACCAGGCGTTGTGCAGCAACACAACGCTTTGTTTAATGTGTGCCTGACGGCACGCTTGGCGGGTTACGGCGCAAACAACGCGCCTAACCCACCCTACATCGGACACGAAGCCGCTTAACTAAGTGCCATTCGGGGCGAGTCCTTTTTATTTTCAGCCTTGCACGCTCTCTCCGATCTGCGCGCAATACTGTTGCAGGTCATCCGGCACGCCGGCAGGACAGACGCCGCACTCGCGGTTGCCCGGCAGCGCGTAGTCGATGAACTTCGGATAGGCGAGCTGCATCTCCTGCATGATTTTCACGAACTCCGCGAGCGGCTTGTTGCCGCCGAGGCGCGGATTGCGCGTCTTCTCCTGGCCGATACTGGAGACGCGTCGGCCCTGGTAATCGTGCGCCGGGTACACCAGCGTGTCTTCCGGCAGCGAGAACAGCTTGTCGTGCACGCTGCGATAGAGCGTGGGGGCGTCGCCGTTCTGGAAGTCGGTGCGCCCGCAGGCATCGATCAGCAACGCGTCTCCGGTGAACACGCGGCCGCCGATCCGGTAGGCATGATGTCCGTCGGTGTGGCCCGGCGTGAACAACGGCTCCAAGCGGATACTGCCGAGATCCAACGGCTTGCCTTCTTCCAGCGGCATGTCCACGCAGGCAAGATTATCCACCGCCGGGTGCGCGATACGGCTGCCGGCCTCCAGTTTGAGCTTGCGCGCGGCGGTGATGTGGTCGGCATGGATGTGGGTGTCAAGCGTATACGCGAGCTTCATGCCGAGTTTGTTGAGCTCGTCGAGGTCGCGCTGCCAGGCGGGCAGTACCGCGTCGATCAGCATTGCCTGCCCGGTCTCCTCGCAGCCGAGGAGATAGGTATAGGTGCTGGAGACCGGTTCGAATAGTTGTTTGAAGATCATGTCGCCCCAACCTACGCCGCCAACTCACGCAGCACTTCCGGATGCCGAAGTGCGATGAGCAACAGCGCCTTGGCGGAACCGCTGGGTTCGCGGCGGCCCTGTTCCCACTCCTGGAGCGTGCGCACCGATACACCGAGCAGGGTTGCAAACTGCGCCTGGGTCAGGCCCGTCTTGGCGCGCGCCGCGGCTGCGACAGGCACTTCCACTTTGCTCGTGCGTGCTGCACGGCCACGCTTCATGTCGCGCACGGCCTGCAACAGTTCCTCGCCGATGTCACGCGCGGCGTCGCGTTTCTGGAGTTGTTTGCTTGTCAATTTAGCCATGGTCAAGTTCGTCGCGTAGGGTTCGAAGGATATGCGCCGGGATGTTATCCCTGGCACTCTTGCCGTAGATCAGCAATAACCAGATCCTTCCTTCGTCCAGCCGGTTGAAATAGATCACCCTGACACCGCCGCGCTTACCGATGCCGCTGCGCGTCCAGCGCACTTTGCGGCAACCGCCGGATGCCGGGATGACATCGCCCGCCTCGGGATTCATTGCAATCCAGGCAATAAACTCACCGTGCTCTGCCTCAGTCCATTAGTCGGCAGCATAGTGGCTGAATAATTCCGTTTCGGCCACGGTCAACATGCGGTGACACTACGTCAATGCCGTACTTGATGTCAAACCAACGCCTCCAATCCCCGCTCGGCAACCAAATTCAGCAGCTTCAATGAAGCCCCATTCGGCTTCTTCTGCCCCTGCTCCCATTTCTGCACCGTCGATGGACGGGTGTTCAGATAGGCCACGAACACTGCCTGGACGCATTGACATTATCGTATCCATTCGGATACGATCAGCCCATGAATGGATTCATACGCACCGTTGAGTTCGATGCGTGGTTAAAGGATTTACGCGACCCTATCGGGAAAGCCCGCATCCTTGCCCGCGTCCGCTCGGCCGAACAAGGAAACTTCGGCGATTGCGCACCTGTCGGTGAAGGCGTTTCCGAAATGCGGATTCACGCCGGCCCAGGCTATCGGGTGTATTACGGACGCAAGGGCGCATGCGTATATTTGTTGCTCTGCGCTGGAAATAAGTCCACGCAACGGCGCGACATCAAGCAGGCGATTGCATTGTTGAAAAAGTTGGAGCGTTGAAGCATGAAAAAGACCGCACCTTTCGATGCCGCTGATTATCTCGACAACGATGAAGTCATCGCCGAATATCTGAATGCGGCTCTCGAAGACCCGAACCCCGATGTCTTCCTCGTCGCGGTTGCCGATGTCGCCAAGTCACGCGGTATGTCACAACTGGCAAAAGCCACCGGCCTTGGCCGCGAAAGTCTTTACAAGGCATTGGCGCCTGGCGCGAAACCGCGCTATGACACGGTACTCAAACTGGTACGCGCGCTGGGTGTGCAATTACATGCGAGTGCTGTTCATAAATAACTCCTCTCAAGCCAACGCCTCCAATCCCCGCTCGGCAACCAGATACAGCAACTTCAACGACGGCCCGTTGGACCGCTTCTGGCCCTGATCACATTTCTGCACCGTCGATGGACGGGTGTTCCGATAGGCCGCGAACACTGCCTGGTTTTCCTTCTTGCGTTCGCGAAGTCACTTGATCTGGGTGGGCGTGAATTCCTTCACCGGCGGAAGACAGAGCACATCGAATTCGCGGAGTGTCGTGGTTCGCATAGTGCCGGCCTTGTACAGTCCTTTCGCGGTTTCATGCACTGCCTTGAGAATCTTCTTAGCCATCGTTATTCACCTCAACGATCTCATCGGCTGCAATGGCCTTTGTGAGAAGTGCAGGCCCATAGCCCAGCAATTCGGTCGCCAGCAGTCGAAGTGACTTCAACTCATTCTGGCTGATGTTGTCGCGCTCGTACTTCGCGAAGCCATAGATGAATGACATCGCCAGCGGCAGTGCGGGTTTTGTGCGGCCGAGCATCGGCGCGAACAGCATCGACCTGCAAATCGCCACTCAGAATTGCGCTGCCAACAACATGGCAGTCGCGTGTTATACATCAAGTCCGTAACACTACACCTTCCATTCGTTTCACCCGGACGGCTTCTTCGGAAGGCGTTTCTTTCGATCGATATGCGAGATCGACGCCAACCACGGATTGATCATTTTTTATTCCCTCCGTCCCCTTTCAGGCCCCGCGTGTCTACATGCCTATCAATTCTGCGTGAACACCTGCGTTCTTGACCCGCGCCAGAATATCTGCCGCAGAGGCGCACTCCGGGTTATAAGCCACCACCATCAAATGCTTGTTGTCGGCGGGTATGCCGGCACTGATGACACACGTGTC
>JBGSOE010000461.1:0-4588 GCA_041739295.1 Thiohalobacterales bacterium
CAAGTGTGTCGCGCCCCTCAGTAAGTGCAACGGGACATCCCAGTCAGCCCTTGCACCTTCGGGTTGCGCGACAGTTAATTCCTTTTGCCCCGGTTCGTCCTGCGGCTGAAAAGCGCCACAGTGACTTGACGTCGCTAAAGGACTGGCTGCTTCGCCCGCCAGCCCCGCGACTACCGGGGGCTCCTCGACTTCGGCTTCGCCTCTCCATGTCTCGTCATACGATCACTGCTATAACGCAATGGCATTGAAATCGATGTGTGACCTGGATTTAGGAGTGGCCTTGGCCGCGAACAAATCGGGCCTGCGGCTGATTCGCGGCCAAGGCCGCTCCTACAGCTGCGATATTTCTTGGCATGGCCAATGCAAACCCGATTTGCCAGCATTGCCGGGCTCGTGGAACAATAGGCGCCCTAATCCAGCGCAGTCTCACGCCCGGCGCCACAAGTGTCTCAAAAAGTCATATACGAACAACCACTTAACGAACGAATTCGCGCCTTTCTACGGCTCGAATTCCTGTTTCAGCAAGTGCGGCATCATTTGAGTGGCAGCAGCCCCTGGGACAGCCGCGCAAGTCTGGCGAGTCTGCTAGATATTATGAGCATCTTCGGCCGCAGCGACCTCAAGTCCGAGGTGATGAAGGAACTGGAGCGACATACCGCCAACCTGGCTCGTTTGGAACAGAATCCGGATGTCGATCGCGCCCAGCTCAGTGAGCTGCTCGACGAGATGGACACCCTCATCGACCAGCTGCACGCCCACAACGGCCCGGTCGGCGCGCACCTCAAGACCAACGAATTTCTCAGCGCCATTCAGCAGCGCAGCTCCATCCCCGGCGGCCTTTGCGACTTCGATCTCCCCGCCTTCCATTTCTGGCTGGAACGCCCGAATGAGGAACGCATACGCGATCTAGCACAGTGGCTGGAGAGCTTCGATGCCATCGGTCGCGGCATTATGCTCATCCTGAAGCTGACCCGCGGCAGCAATCTGTTTCATGCGTATGTCGCCGAGGGCGGATTCTTCCAACGCACGCTGGACCCGAACGTGCCTTGTCAGATGGTCCGTGTCGCCATCCCGGCCAAGAGTCTCTATTACGCCGAGATCAGCGGCGGCCGCCACCGCTTTACCGTGCGTTTCCTACGCCAACCCACAACCAGCGAACGCGCCGTTCAATCCACCGAAAATGTACCGTTCGAGCTGTCTTGCTGCGTGATCTAAGCCAGCCGGCAGATAAGCAGCATACCGAAATCGCCTAATGACCCAGGAACAGCCATCCACCCGTCCAGCCCTCAAAGTCGCCTGCCCCAACTGCGGCAACAAGATTGTCTGGTCCACAAAAAATCCCTGGCGACCATTTTGCTCGCAGCGCTGCCGTATGATCGATCTGGGTGAGTGGCTGAGTGAGAACGTACGTATCGAAGTTGATGAGGCGTTTCCGGACGACTCGGAAGATGCCCAATAAGGTGTGGTAAGCGAACGCGAACTGCACCGCAGTGCCGCAAGCAAGATAGAAAATGGTACGGTTCGCGTTCGCTCACCACACCCTACATTTATTATTGCGCGATAGCCGTAAACGGCAGTTCTGCCGACCAATGACGATCACCATCCTGAACATCGAGCTTCGCGACCCAATCGCTCCGACCGCGGCTGCACACCGGCAAGACGGCGGTCCCGCGCCAGGCACCCTGCTCGTCCGCCATCAGTCGATAACGATTCTGCCCCATATCCATGTCCTGCATCTGGAACTGCAACTCTACCTGAGCTGCCGTACTCAGCTGCCCCTGCAGCACATGCAGCTGGATGTTGAAGGGCTGCATTGGCTGCACTGGTGGGCCAAGACTCAGCTCAACAGCGAATTCCTCACCACGCGCCACACAGGCAGCTTGAGCACTATTGCAGTCGACATCGATATTAAGCGGCAACAAAACTTCGGGGATGGCATCGCCAGTAGATCGATAGCGCCACGCGCCTATTACGACGGAGGCCAGTAACAGCCCGAACAACAAGCCCCCTAAAACGCGACTCTGGTTGTTCATGTGACTGGTGGCCAAAGGCCGCGGATCGCGGCAATCCCTTGTGCGCCCGCATCCCAGGCACGCTCACAATCCTCCCGCTGCATGCCGCCCAGAGCATACACCGGAAGCACCGTCGCCTCGGTCAGGGCCTGGAGACCCAGCCAGCCCAGCTGCGACGCATCAGGATGACTGGCGGTCGGCTGCACGGGACCCAGCACGGCGAAATCACAGCCGATAACTGTGGCCTGCTGTAGCTCAGCAGCACTGTGACAGGATGCGGCTACCCAATAGTCCGTCGGCAAGGGGCGTTGCGACAACGCACGTAGGCGCTGAGTGGTGATATGCACACCATCGGCACCAACCTCGACGACCACCGCGGGATCAGCATTCAATAACACCTGTGCACCCTGGGCATGCACAAGGGTACAGACTTTATGTGCAAGGTCGAGGTAATCGGCCGCATTGAGCGTCTTAGCGCGCAGTTGTACCAGACGTATACCGGCACGGAGTGCACGTTCCAGTCGCGCTAGAAAACCCACCCCGGGCTCAGGCGTGATCAGATACTGGTCAGGTAACCGCGCCGCCGTGACAATAGGGTAATTAGCCGCAGGGAATGCGAAGTTCGGAAGCTGTTCAGGTGACACCCACCGAATCGACTGACCTTCACGCCCCTGCGGCTCACCGTCGAAGGCAGTCACCTGCCACACATCCAGTAATACCTGTTTGTCTGGGTATGCATGCGGAATACGGATCAGCGGACGTGCAGCCCGCACGGTCACACCGAGCTCTTCATGCAGCTCCCTCACCAGCGTGGTATAGACATCCTCACTCGCCTCGACCTTGCCGCCAGGGAATTCCCACAGACCACCTTGATGCAGATGTGCATGGCGCAGGCTGATCAGCACTTCGCCCCGCGCGTTGATGATGACGGCGGCGGCGACGTGGATTTGATTGGGATTTTGCATGGAAGGTATTTTTAAACCCGTGGCCTGGGTTGAAGGTGCAGATGTAGGAGCGGGCTTGCCCGCGAATAGGGTCGCCATACCGTTTATTCGCGGGCAAGCCCGCTCCTACGGGGAGCTCCGTGTAGGGTGTGGTGAGCGGAAGCGATCCGCACCATTGGTCCGCGAATATTTCTGGTGCGGTTCACTGCGTTCACCTCACCCTACGAATACGTGCTCAGGTACGGTATTCGGCGTTGATCCTGACGTAATCGTAGGATAAATCCGTGGTCCAGATGCGTTCACCGGCCGTACCTCGACCTAACATTACACGGATCAGAATTTCTTCCTGGCGCATCACCGCAGCCCCGGCCGCCTCAGTGTATGTCGGATCGCGACTGCC
The DNA here is from genome assembly GCA_041739295.1 of Thiohalobacterales bacterium. Lineage (GTDB taxonomy): Bacteria > Pseudomonadota > Gammaproteobacteria > Thiohalobacterales > Thiohalobacteraceae > JAHJQQ01. The sequence continues at coordinate 3,357 of JBGSOE010000461.1, forward strand.
CGCACTAACGATGCAGACATCATCGAGATACACGCGCACCTGTCCCAGCACCAGTTGATTGAGCCCGGCACGACCGACGGCTGCGAGGATGCGTCCCCAGTTGGGATCGCTGGCAAATAGCGCAGTCTTCACCAGCGGCGAGTGCGCAATGGTATAGGCCACTTGCAGGCATTCGGCGGTATCACGTCCTTCGGCCACCTCAATGGTGATGAATTTGGTGGCACCTTCGCCGTCGCGCACAATGGCCTGTGCAAGTTCAATGCAGAGTTCTGTCAGTACCGCTGTGAATTCGACATAAGCAACGCTGCCCGCGTCGATCCTGACAGCGGATACACCGGTGGCGACCAGCACACAGCTGTCATTGGTGGAGGTATCACCATCCACAGTAATGCGATTGAACGAAGCATTGACCGCCTCCACCAGTGCGCGCTGCAACAAGGCCTGCGGTAACGCTGCATCAGTGGCGACATAACTCAGCATGGTCGCCATGTCCGGGCGAATCATGCCGGCACCTTTGGCAATGCCCGTCAGGGTGACGGTCTTGCCGTCAATCTGCACATGCCGTGAGGCACCCTTGGCCAAGGTATCCGTCGTCATGATGCCATTGGCCGCGGCGATCCAGTTATCTGCACCCAAGTCCGCCTGCGCGGCCGACAACGCGGCCTCGATCTTCTCCACCGGTAACGGCTCACCGATCACGCCAGTGGAAAACGGCAGCACCTCAGATTCTTTGCAACCCATCAGTTGCGCCAGACTCGCACAGCAGCGATGTGCATTGCGTAACCCAGGCTCGCCGGTACCGGCATTGGCGTTACCGGTGTTGATCAACAGATAGCGCGGTGTTGCTGCATCCAGATGCGCACGCGCGACGATGACCGGTGCGGCGCAGAAGGCATTGCGCGTAAAGACCGCAGCGCAGGTGCTGCCGGGGGCGAGTTCCATCAGGACCAGATCGCGTCGCCCTGGTTTTTTAATGCCTGCGCTGGCGATGCCGAGACGTATCCCGGGGACGGATGACAATTCAACAGGGGCGGAGAGACTAACAGGCATAGTCAATAATAAAACTCAAATTATTCTTTAAGTTGACTGCGCCTCAGCAAAGCCAGAGGCTACTTTTGTTTGCCCGTCGTGGGCATCAATCGCAGATGCATCGGTTGAAGACGGCACAACACTAAGATGCACTCCCTCTTCCTCAGGGAGAGGGTCGGGGTGAGGGAATAGATCATATATCA
>JBGSOE010000002.1:0-9142 GCA_041739295.1 Thiohalobacterales bacterium
CTTGGTCTGACTGTCCTCGGTATATGAAAATAGAAGCTGCCAAATCACTACCTTCTCTAGTAGTCGAAATCACCAAGCAGCTACAAGTCAGGATCACAGAAGCTAATGAAGCTACCAAGATCGCTGGGCAGGTACTCAATGCATTAACCGGCGCTACCAGCCCACTCCCAAAATCTCGGAATCGACTTCTGAATCTGAAGCGGGAGGGGTAATGATATGTCTACGCGCAAATCTCTTCACGCTCCGCGCTGGGTTCGCAGTGCTGTCTGTCTGATAGGTGCTTTATCAATCCCGGGGCTGATCTATGCGGCAACGCTTGGTGTTGACATTACTTATCCCCTGGCCTCAGTGGTCGGTGTGTTCGCATACAGGGTAGTCGGAAATATTCTACGGCTAGATTAATCAAGCAACGATTCACACAGGGACGTGTGCATCAAACGCGGCAGCTGTAGGATTTGCAATGAGCGAAGCACGACACCTGCGGCGCTGTGATCCTGAGAGTTCGGGGTCAGAGTAAAAATTCTTCCACACAACCTTAGAACAACCGGGGACAGACCCCCACTTGAATTTTCCTATGGCCCTACACCCCATGCACAGATTCCTCATCATTTCCCTTGCCACCCTCCTGTTCGGTTGCCAGGGACTACCGCAAGGCGTGCAACCGGTTGCCGGATTTGAGGTGAATCGGTATCTGGGGAAATGGTATGAGATCGCGCGACTCGATCATTCGTTCGAGCGCGGGCTCAGCAAGGTCACTGCCGACTATTCTCTACGCGACGATGGTGGCTTGCGCGTGCTCAACCGCGGCTACTCGGTCGCAGAGGCTACCTGGAAGGATGCCGAAGGGAAAGCCTATTTCGTCGGCAGTCAGGGCGAAGGGCATCTGAAGGTGTCTTTCTTTGGCCCCTTCTATGGCACCTACGCCGTGTTCGAACTGGATAAGGACAAGTATCAATATGCCTTTGTCTCAGGCCCCGATACGTCCTTTCTTTGGCTCCTCTCACGAACGCCGACTGTCAGCCCGGCACTGCTCGATCGATTTATCCACAAGGCCAAGGCGCTTGGGTTTGATACCGCAAATCTGATTATCGTCGATCATTGATCGGTGAGGACAATCGGGGTCAGAACAGAATGGCACTTACTTAAGCCTGGATACGCTGTCATCCCGGCGAATGCCGGGATCCAGAACCCGCATCCGTGGGTGGCACTCCTGGATTCCGGCCTGCGCCGGAATGACGAAAAAACGAGAACGTGGCCTTTAGTAAGTACCATTCGGATCAGAACACCGTTATGACTGAAATTATCAAGGATTGTGCTCTGGCCACGACGACGTATGTCGCTGTGTATGGCACCTTGATGTCGGACGTGACACATCAGATTGCCGACCCCCAACTGCGCGCCGAGGCCGAGCAGGCGCGACGATTGCTGGGTCGGTGTGTGGGCCCCTGCGAAATACCGGGCAAGCTATATGATGTGGGCCAGTATCCAGGCTTAATGCTTGATAACGACGCTGTGGTCAAAGGCGAACTGTATGAATTGCCTGTCGGGGGATTCAACAGTGATGAGCTTGCGCGGTTTCGTGAGACCATCGCCAAGCTCGATGCCTATGAAGGATACGATCCGGGTAATGAACGCGAAAGCGAGTATGTGCGTCGTTGCATCAGGCTTCGCAGTCCGGACGATACTGCGGCTTGGGTTTATGTGCTGAATACACCCGGTCCAACGACAGTACTGACGCCATTGCCCTCCGGCGATTGGCGGCAAAGATAGAAAACCAGAGTCGAAACCTCAAGGGAATTTGGGGTCGGGGAATTTGGGGTCCGAGTAAAAACTACAATAGGCCCTGAATACAACGAGCAGCATACGCAGTTGTTACTCTGCACCATTGACCACCGCTGGCAGAAATGAGCCTATAGCAGCAAGCAGCCAAACTAAACCAAAAGCCAAACGCCCCAGGCAAGAAAACCTGCGCCGCTTATGCTGCCGAAACGCGGTCCGGCGGGCAGCAGCTTCTCCAGCAGGACCAGTACCGCCAGGCCGGCGATCCAATAGAGATTCATGACGCCACCATAGAACAGCAGCCCCATCACGACCCAGCAGCAGCCGACGCAATAGGCGCCGTGAACCAAGCCCATGCGCAATGCAGCGGCGTAGCCCGGGCGCCAGTGGCGCGTGATGAATTCGACCGGTCCGCGGCAATGACGCAGGCAGGCGTGCTTGAGCGGGGTGATCTGGTAAAGGCCGGCCGCGATGAAGAGAACGCCGCTGAGCCAACGGTTGGCACTGGCCAAGCCCATGGTCAGCCAGCCTGCCTGTTCCAGCCACCAGTGCAGCAGAGACGCCGCCAGACTGAATCCACCCCAGGCCAGCAGATAGCCCGATGCAAACACGGCCGTCGGCACGTAGGGCGCACCCAGCGCGCGGCTGCGGCGGTTGACCAGGGCGAACAACAGGATCATGGGGGCGGCGCTCGGCAGCATCATGGCGATCATCATGATCCACCACATCAGGAAGACCACCAGTGCATAACGCGGCGTCCACTCCATGGGCATGACCATGTTCATATCCATGGACGTCGACATATCCATGCCGCCACCGGACAGCAGCCAGGCCCAGGCAAGCAGTGTGATGAAGCACAGTGCGCCGGCGATCACGAGTCGATCATGTCGCGCAGCCGATTCCAGCATGTCGCTCGCCAGGTCTTTTTTGTTCTCCATGCGTTTGGTATGGCCGTGCTGAGAATCAGTCCACCGGCCCGCTGGGTGTCATGTGGAGCATACAGATATGACCGTGACCGTCGGTCCAGTCCAGCGGGATTGGGCCCTCACCCCGGGTGCGGCTGCTGACGAACTCCGCTTCGTGGTATTCAAAACCCTCCGGCAACATCACTCTGGCGCGGTGAGATTCGCCGGAGACGGGGTTGGTGATGGGCGAGGCATGGGCATCGAGATAACCGGGCACGGAGAAATGCCCCGTCCAGTTGTCGTTATCCAGCTCGAATTCGATAGGGGCAGTCACCGGATCGTGCAGGGTGGTGAGTGTCGAAGCGAAGACGCTGAACATGGTTGCGCCCGGGACGGAGGTCTGGCCGGAGAGGATGCCCAGCAGAGCCTCGCGTTGCGCCTCATTGGCCCGCTCATCCAGGATCAGCAGGGCTTCACCATTGCCCTCGTGGATGGCCTTTGGCCAGGCAAACATGGCCGCCCAACGCAGGCCGTCGAGTGAAGTGCCGTTGAAGTGGCCCTCCTCGATATGCATGGCCACCCCGGCCCTGCAATGGCCGTGCGTGGGTATCGAATTGAATTGGCAGGGACAGCCCCAGTTGCAGTTGCAGGTGGAAATTTCGGGTCCACGGATACGCCAGTCACTATTGGTCATGAGCATTCCTCCGCATTCTATATTTTGATGTTTAGGTATAGACGATGATCAACCACTTTGCCGTCTGGCTGACAGCAGAGCTGGTCCTTGCCAGGCGCCAAATGAAGGGAACAGAGGAAAGCACAAAGGCGACAGTGGAATTAGACTTTGATCTGTACGCGCAGAGATAAAAAATTCCTCCTACCCTTTTTCTCGTCTTCTTGTTTGAGTTCGAGGTTAGCGTAAAACAAAAAATAATCAGGGTCAGAGTGAGGCATCCCTGATTAAATTCGGGCGTTTGGTTTGACACTCCTTGAATTTTGACACTATGCTTCCTCATCACACCGGTTCCCATCAACGACGATGCCTGACGGGCGATTAGTACCTGTCGCTGGTAATCCGCTGCAACGACGCGGCACCTCCTTGATCACTATTGCATCAGTAAGGACAAGTCCAATGAAAGCAAAAGCAGCCATTGCCTGGGAGGCAAAAAAACCGCTGTCGATTGAAATGATCGACGTGGAAGGACCGAAGGCCGGTGAGGTATTGCTCAAGGTCATTGCCTCGGGTGTCTGCCATACGGATGCCTTCACGCTATCCGGTGACGATCCCGAAGGCGCGTTTCCTGCGGTGCTGGGCCACGAGGGTGGCTGCGAAGTCGTGGAATGCGGCCCCGGCGTCCGGGGTCTGAAGCCGGGCGATCATGTGATTCCGCTATACATTCCCGAATGCGGTGACTGTGAGTACTGCGATTCCACCAAGACCAATCTGTGTCAGTCCATTGCCTCCACAGTGTGGACCGGTTTCATGCCCGACGGTACGCGACGGTTTTCCATGAACGGCAAACCCATTTATCACTATATGGGTTGCTCGACGTTTTCCGAATACACCGTGGTGCCGGAGATCGCGCTGGCGAAGATTAATAAGGCGGCGCCGCTGGACAAGGTTTGCTTGCTGGGCTGCGGCGTGACCACCGGCATCGGCGCGGTCGTCAACACGGCCAAAGTGGAACCCGGTTCATCCGTCGCGGTGTTCGGTCTGGGTGGTATCGGTCTGTCTTGCATCCAGGGCGCGGTGATGGCCAAAGCAGAGCGCATCATCGCCGTGGATATCAATCCGGATAAATGGGCTATTGCCAAGGCGCTGGGCGCGACGGATTTCATCAACCCGAAGGAATTGAGCGGTAGCGTCAAGGAAGCCATTGTGGAAATGACCCATGGCGGTGTCGATTATTCCTTCGAATGCATCGGTAACGTGCATGTGATGCGTGAAGCGCTGGAGTGTACCCACATGGGTTGGGGCGTGTCCGTCATCATCGGCGTCGCCGGCGCCGGTCAGGAGATATGCACTCGGCCGTTCCAACTTGTCACCGGCCGCACCTGGAAAGGCACCGCGTTCGGCGGCGTGAAAGGCCGGACGGAGCTGCCCGGCTATGTAGACCGTTACATGCGCGGTAAAATCGAGCTGGACACGATGATCACCCACACCATGCCACTCGAAGATATCAACCACGCCTTCGATCTGATGCACAGCGGTGAAAGTATCCGCTCTGTGATCATCTTTTAAGCTGTATACCTCATGAAGCAAATCGAAAGCATCAAAGAGTTCGGCGGCTGGCTGAACCGATATCAGCATGCGTCCGCGAGCTGCCATTGCACCATGACGTTTTCAGTGTATCTGCCACCGCAGGCGGCAACCGAGAATGTGCCGGCCGTGTATTGGTTGTCGGGTCTGACCTGCACCGATGACAATGCCCGCACCAAGGCTGGCGCGCAACGCTATGCCGCCGAACTCGGGCTGGCGTTGATCTTTCCGGACACCAGCCCGCGCGGTGATGATGTGCCCGATGAGCCGGCGCGCTACGATCTCGGCAAGGGCGCCGGTTTTTATGTCAACGCCACCCAGTCACCCTGGTCGACGCATTATCACCTGTATGACTACGTCACCGCCGAACTACCGGCCTTGATCGAGGCCAACCTGCCTGTGCTGCCTGGCGTCAAATCCATCTGCGGTCATTCAATGGGCGGTCATGGGGCATTGATCTGCGCACTGAAGGAAACCAACGCCTACCGATCCGTATCCGCGTTTTCACCTATCTGTCATCCACTCAAAAGTCCCTGGGGCAAAGGGTGTTTCGGTGCCTATCTGGGAGGGGATCAGGAACAGTGGAAGGCCTACGATGCTACTGAGTTAGTTCTGGCTGGAGCTAAGCCGATTGCGGCGTTGGTCGATCAAGGCACCCATGATGAGTTCCTGGCCGAACACCTGTTCCCACAGGATCTGCAAGCTGCCTATGCCGAACGCGATGGAGATCTCACCCTGCGCCTGCAGGACGGTTACGACCACAGCTACCATTTCATTGCGACATTCATCGGCGAACATCTCGCCTATCATGCCAAGGCGTTGCGGGAACAATCAGGGGCCTGAGCGTTTGCTGGTGCCGTATCAGACGGAACTTGTTGGCATCGGTGCGCCGCTCGTACGCGAACGCCTCGGCCGCGATCCGGCCATGGGCTCCAGCGTCATCCTCACCGGCCTGACCGATGCGCTGGGCTTCCTGGTGTTTCTGCACTGGCGTCGATATCTCTGGTCTAGGAACTCTAGTTTGCAGCACAAGACCATGCCTCAACCGAAACGTCCGCCCTGAAACACGGGATTACTCAATAGCAGTAGTCGCCCAATCTTTGATCGTTTTATTCGAATTGATGTTGTTCAGATTTTTTTACACGGTATTGGCAGGCTTTTGTACCTCGTCAATATGCTGAGTAAGAATATATTTTTATAATTTACAAAATTTTATCCGAATATTGCGCACCGATTGCACCTGAGGAGTGCGTCGGAGTGGCTTACATGCATTCTGGACATTAATTAGCTCTGCCTATCTAACTTACTGATTCTAGTGCGAGGTGTATTTTGTGGAACAGATATTGCTGAGTAAGTTAGGCGCGTATACAGAACGCGAGGTTGTGTCGCAGCCCCAAATCACGAGGCCTACATCATGAATCGCAACACCATCCCTCTCGCCCGGTTGGGCATGAGCGCCATCGCTGCCCTGTTCGCGGCTGGCATAACCCTGTTCAGCGCAACTGCATCCGCCTACTCGACGTTCGGCAGTGGCTCCGGCAGCAAGTGGGATGATCCGACCTGGGGGACCGGCGCGACCATCTATTGGAGCTTCATGACAGCCGGCGTCGGACTGGGCACCTCCGCGCCGTCCGGTTGGAGCGGCACCAATTCATTGGGCAGCGGGGCAGCCAACGATATCCGAGTGATCATCGACGGCAACTACGGCGTGGGTTCATTCGACGCTGCCTTGCAGCGCGCGTTCGACACCTGGTCCGCGGCGGCGGACCTGACGTTTGTGCAGGTTGCCGATCTGGGCGGCGATTTCGGCACCGACACCACGCCGGATATCCGGGTCGGTGCGTTCAGTTTCGGTGTGGGCGATTTCGCGGGCGCCGCCGGGTTCGGGCCGCCGGGCGATGATCTGAACTTCCCCGATGCCTTGGCCGGTGACCTGGTCTTCAACGACCTCAATAATTTCGCGATCGATCCCGGCAACGAAGGCGACGCCTTGCTGACCGGACCTGGCAACCTGTATCTGAACGACCTGGAGGGTTTGTTCCTGCACGAGATCGGCCACACCCTGGGGCTCGGACATTCGGATGTCATCAATGGCGTGATGTGCGGCTATGTGTTTCCGGGCAATGTCTTCGACGGCAGCGCCTGTGATTACTCCCATGTGAATCGCCTGCTCTCGCAGGACGACATCAACGGCATCCAGGTCATCTACGGACCCGCGGCCGTGCCCGTTCCCGCGGCTGCGTGGCTGTTCATGTCGGGCATGGTGGCACTGGTTGGGGTGGGTCGTAATCGCAAACAGAAATTATAACTCGACACTCTCTATCCACAGCTCGTCACGGAACAGATGTAGATTCAGTCACGCTACATCTGTTCCGTCGTAGCAGCACAGTTCCTTCTGTATCGCCGGCGATCACTTCCAGCGCCGCGTGCTCGGCATGCAGGGTACTGCCCCCTTTAATCCTCTTTAATCTGGTTTATCATTGACCGGATATCTTTCAGCACTCATCATCACACGGGTTTGCGCCAGGCTTGATGTAGTCAGGCAGCCCGATGCAGGAGAAGCAGCATGCGTATTGCAGGATTATCCGCCCTATTCTTGATATTGATTGCCAAGGGCGCATTCGCCGGCGAGTTCCCGCTCGAGATTATCGAAAACTTTGACAGCACCAAAGTCGTCATTTACGTCAAGGAAAGCGATATTTACAAGGCGCCGACCTGGAGTCCTTCCGAAGGCGAGCCACCATTAACCATCGCCAATCTCATCACCGGCGTTCAACAATGGATCGCACAGGACATAAACTTTGACGGTGCTGAGATCCTTAAAATTGAGCTGAAGCCTATCCAGAACCATGATGCGACAAAGTATTGGTATTATTTGGTACAGCTATGCACTCAGGCTGATGGCCAACTCAAGAACCAATATCTGGCCGCGGTGATGAGTGGAAAGATTCTGACCGCCATCAAAGAGCCTTCGTCCTATAAGTAAACAAGCGGGGACAGGCCACAGCGCCGTGGCAACCCCCAACCGTCTGTTTAATGAGATTGCCACGCCACGCTCGCAATGACAGGTACAACTGGATGAATCAGAGGTTCCTTAGATCACATAACTCGAACTTTATCTCTCTGACTCTGAAATAACCTAGGGTTGTAGATTGTATGCAGAGATTGTTCATCTATTTCTCAACCTTCCTGTTACTCGGTTGCCAGGGACTACCGTAGGGTGTGCAGCCGGTCACTGGATTTGATGTTAATCGGTATCTGGGAAAATGGTATGAGATCGCACGGCTTGACCACTCATTCGAGCGCGGGCTCAGCAAGGTCACTGCCGATTATTCCCTGCGCAAGGACGGTGGATTGCGAGTGATCAACAGGGGTTACTCTGTAGCGAACATAACCTGGAAGGAAGCCGAAGGGAAGGCCTATTTCGTAGGCAGTCACGACAAGGGGTATTTGAAGGTGTCTTTTTTCGGCCCTTTCTACGGTTCGTATGCCGTGTTCGAACTGGATAAAGACAACTATCAATATGCCTTTGTCTCAGGGCCCGATACTGCATATCTCTGGCTCCTCTCGAGGACGCCGACCGTAAGTCAGGCGTTACTCGATCGCTTCACCCAAAAAGCTAAAACGCTGGGCTTTAATACCAAAAAGCTGATTCTTGTCGATCAGTCGCCAGCGATCATGGCGCAGTGATCTGTGCCCTGAACAATCCAAGCATCTGTCTCCGCCCCGGTTTTCCTTCATCGACCACCGCCTAAATCATTGACTCTAGTCTAAGTGACCTTGAAACTAGAGATACCTCAATCTGACCCCGAATACGAACGCAACAGACTCTCAGCGTAATTAGGAGGACAGTATGATAGTGAATCAGCGTTTGATTTTGCTTGCCAGTGTGATTTCGGCAATGCCGCTAATCAGCCATGCCGGCTCACTGGAATGTCAGGGCACTATTATTTCCCAGGGTGCAACCGAGCGGGAATTATTGAATGCCTGCGGCGAACCCACATCGCGCGATGGTGAAAACTGGATCTATCAGGTACCAGGATCCATTGAACAAGTCGTCACTCTGAGCAATGGATTTATCATGTTTATCAGGGATGCAGACGCAGTGAATTTATCCGGATCCCCCATGAAAGATCAGCCATGAGATTAGCAAGTGCCGCATGTCGCTGTCTTACAACCCGGAATGTTAGCCAGCAAATGA
>JBGSOE010000014.1:0-9766 GCA_041739295.1 Thiohalobacterales bacterium
TTAGAGCACCACCTTGACATGGTGGGGGTCGTTGGTTCGAGTCCAATCGCGCCTACCAACTTCCGTAGGACGGGGACAGATGTTCAGTCTGTCCCCATTCGCACTATAAAAACGACATGTGGCCCCTCGTATAGGCCACCACTGGAGAAAACATGCCCACGATTACCCTTCCCGACGGCAGTCAGCGCAGTTTCGATCAGCCCGTCACTGTTCAGGATATTGCAGCTTCCATCGGTCCAGGTCTGGCCAAGGCCGCGCTCGCCGGTAAAGTGGACGGCAGTCTGGTGGATACCAGTTTTGTGATTGACCAGGATGCCAATCTGGCGATTGTCACCAGCAAGGATGAGGATGCCCTCGAATTGCTGCGCCATGATGCCGCGCATGTGATGGCGCAAGCGGTGCAGGAACTCTATCCCGGCACTCAAGTGACGATCGGTCCGGCCATTGAGAATGGTTTTTTCTACGACTTCGCCCGCGCTGAACCCTTTACGCCCGATGATCTCGTGAAGATCGAAGCGCGCATGCATGAAATCGTCAAGCGCGATATTCCGCTGCAGCGCGAGGTGTTGAGTCGCGCGGAAGCCATTAAGGTGTTTGGCGATCTCGGTGAGGCTTATAAGGTCGAGATCATCGAGGCGATTCCGCAAGGCGAGGACATCTCGATTTACCGCCAAGGTGAATGGTTCGATGTCTGCCGTGGCCCGCATCTGCCGAGCACCGGCAAGCTTGGCAAAGGCTTTAAATTAATGAAGGTCGCCGGTGCCTATTGGCGCGGTGATTCCAACAACGCCATGTTGCAGCGCATCTATGGTACCGCCTGGCGCAACCCGACCGAGTTGCAGGATTATCTGCACCGCCTCGAAGAAGCAGAGAAGCGAGATCATCGCAAGCTCGCCAAACAGCTGCACCTGTTCCATATGCAGGAAGAGGCACCGGGCATGGTGTTCTGGCATGCCAATGGCTGGCATATCTGGCAGTCGATCGAACAGTACATGCGCGACAAGCTCGGTCAACATGGTTACGAAGAAGTGCGCACGCCGCAGGTAGTGGACCGCAGTCTGTGGGAGAAATCCGGACATTGGGAGTTCTACCGCGAAAACATGTTCACCACCCAGTCGGAAAATCGCGACTACGCGGTCAAGCCGATGAACTGCCCCTGTCATATCCAAATTTTCAATCACGGTCTGCACAGCTACCGTGACCTGCCAATGCGTATGGCCGAATTTGGTTCTTGTCACCGCAACGAACCTTCCGGTGCCCTGCATGGGCTGATGCGCGTGCGTGCGTTCACCCAGGACGATGCACACATCTTCTGTACTGAAGAGCAGATGCAGGAAGAGGCTGAGCACTTTATTGACCTGGTGCTGGAGGTCTACAAGGATTTTGGCTTCGAGGACATCCTGTTCAAGCTATCAACCCGTCCGGACAAGCGCGCGGGTGATGATGACGTCTGGACCAAGGCCGAGCACGCCCTGGAGCTGGCCCTGAATGCCCGTGGCCTGGCCTGGGATCTGCAGCCGGGTGAGGGTGCCTTCTATGGCCCCAAGATCGAGTTCTCGTTGAAGGACTGCATTGGCCGGGTCTGGCAGTGCGGCACCCTGCAGCTGGATTTTGTTCTGCCAGGGCGGCTCGGGGCCGAATATGTGGCCGAGGACAATAGCCGGCGGGTGCCAGTGATGCTGCACCGGGCGGTCCTGGGCTCCATGGAGCGTTTTATCGGCATTCTGATCGAGCATTACGCCGGTATCCTGCCGACCTGGCTGTCGCCGGTTCAGGTCATGGTGATGAATATCACCGATCGGACGGCCGAATCTGTCCAGCAGATTGAGGAAATCCTGAAAAATCAGGGAATCCGGGTTAAATCGGACTTGAGAAATGAGAAAATCGGCTTTAAAATCCGCGAGCACACGATTCAGCGCGTTCCCTATCTTCTGGTAGTAGGTGACCGCGAAGCTGAATCGAACTCAGTGGCCGTGCGCACGCGGAGCGGTAAAGACCTAGGCGTTATGTCGGTGGAAACCTTCATCGAACGCCTGTCCGCCGAGACCGCGAGCCGCGGCCGTACTATTTTGGAGGGCTGAAGCATCAGCGCTGGAAAAGAGAAGTATCGGATCAACGAGCGCATTACGGCTCGTGAGGTGCGTGTCATCGATGCCGAAGGCGAACAGGCCGGCGTGCTGACGATTGAACAGGCACTGGCTCTTGCGAGTGAATCAGGACTCGACCTTGTCGAGATCGCACCGCAGAGCGAGCCACCCGTCTGCCGTGTTATGGATTACGGAAAGTTCGTGTTCGAGTCGAACAAGAAGAATTCCGTAGCCCGTAAGAAGCAGAAACAGGTGCAGGTGAAGGAAATCAAATTCCGTCCCGGCACCGACATAGGGGATTATCAGGTCAAACTCCGCAACCTGATACGTTTCCTGGAAGATGGGGACAGAGTAAAAGTGACTCTCCGGTTCCGCGGGCGCGAAATGGCGCATCAGGAACTGGGCGCGCAACTTCTTGAACGGGTAAAGCAGGACCTCGAAGAACACGCGGTCGTGGAGCAGTTTCCCAAGATGGAAGGTCGCCAGATGGTCATGGTGATGTCCCCGAAGAAGTAACGGCCCGTCAGGCCAAAGTCGTCGTCGGCATTTTGCAACGGCGCCCTGTACGGGACAACATTAATAGTGAATACGGAGCATAGTCATGCCGAAGATGAAATCGAATCGCGGTGCGGCCAAGCGTTTTAAACGCTCGGCAAGCGGTGGATTCAAACGTGCGCAGTCCCATCTGCGTCATATCCTCACCAAGAAAAGCAGCAAGCGTAAGCGTCAGCTGGGCAGTCCCGCTCAGGTGCACGCATCCGATGTGGCGGGTGTCCGTCGCATGCTGCCGTATAGCTGAGGAGATGAACTGATATGGCACGCGTAAAACGTGGCGTTACCGCTCACGCCAAACACAAGAAGATTATGGACAAAGCGAAGGGCTACTACGGTGCCCGTCGCAAAGTCTTCCGAGTTGCAAAACAAGCGGTCATCAAGGCCGGCCAATATGCGTATCGCGACCGCCGCCAGCGTAAGCGTCAATTCCGCGCTCTGTGGATCGCGCGCATCAATGCCGCGGCCCGCGAGAACGGTCTGTCTTACAGCCGTCTGATAAATGGTCTTAAGAAGGCGAACATCGAGATTGATCGTAAGGTGCTCGCCGATCTGGCCGTGTTCGACAAGGCAGCCTTTGGTGTCATTGCGACACAGGCCAAGGCCAGCCTGGGCTGATCTGGGTAGTGGTGGTCGCACAGTGCGACTGCCGATGCTGAATCGAGAAGGGGAGGGCTGGCAAAGCCTTCCCCTTTTCTTTTGTAGATAGGTACACTCAGGGCTTGATAAACGTCTGACAAGTGTTCAGACCACAATGGAAGAAGCACAGCGGTGCAAGAACAAATAGAACAGCTTGTAGGTGAGGCCGAACGTGCGATTGAAGCGGCGGCTGACCTCAAAAAATTGGATGATGTCCGTGTCCATTATCTGGGCAAAAAAGGCCTGCTGACCGAGCAACTCAAACAGCTCGGACAGATGGAGCCTGATGCGCGCAAGGCCGCCGGTCAGATCATCAATATGGCCAAGCAACAGCTACAGGGTTGGCTGGATGTGCGTCGTGAAAGCCTGGAACAGGCAGGGTTGACGCGGCGTCTAGAAGAACAAACCATTGATGTAACCTTGCCTGGGCGCGGTGAACAGCCTGGTGGATTGCACCCGGTGACGAAAACCCTGATGCGTATTGAAGCACTGTTCGCACAACTGGGATTCGAAACAGTCCAGGGACCCGAAATCGAAGATGACTACCATAACTTCGAAGCCCTGAATATTCCGGCGCATCACCCGGCACGTGCGATGCACGACACATTCTACTTCGATGCGCACACAGTATTGCGTACGCATACGTCGCCGGTTCAGATCCGCATCATGGAAAACCGCGAACCGCCGTTGCGCATCATGGCGCCGGGGCGGGTTTACCGCTGTGATTCCGATCTGACGCATACGCCGATGTTCCATCAGGTGGAAGGCCTGTATGTGGATACCGATGTGAGTTTCGCGGAACTCAAAGGCGTGCTGGACGATTTCCTCAGGAATTTCTTCGAGCGTGACCTCGCGGTGCGTTTTCGTCCGTCTTACTTTCCTTTCACTGAACCTTCCGCTGAAGTCGATATCGAGTGTGTGATGTGCTGTGGAAAAGGCTGCCGGGTCTGCAAGCAGAGTGGCTGGTTGGAAGTGCTGGGCTGCGGCATGGTGCATCCCAAGGTGTTTGAGAATGCCGGCATCGATAACGAAAAATATACCGGCTTCGCCTTCGGTATGGGCGTAGAGAGGCTCGCGATGCTGCGTTATGGCGTCAATGATCTCAGATTGTTTTTTGAAAACGATTTGCGCTTCCTGCGGCAATTCCGCTGATGGGCCATTTCCGCGACGCGATTTAAAAGTTCAGGATAGATAATGAAATTTAGCGAAAATTGGTTGCGCGAATGGGTTAATCCCAATACCTCAACAGATGAACTTGTCGCGCAATTGACAATGGCGGGCCTTGAAGTGGATGGCGTGGAGCCTGCGGCCGCCATTTTTTCCGGAGTTGTTGTCGGTGAAGTCTTGGATGTTCAGCCGCATCCAGACGCTGATAAATTGCGCGTGTGCAAAGTGTCTGCCGGCAGTGAGCCGATCCAGATCGTCTGCGGTGCGCCAAATGTCAGCATTGGTATGAAAGTCCCGGCTGCATTGGTGGGCGCTGTTTTGCTAGGCGACCTCAAGATAAAAAAGGCTAAACTCCGTGGTGTTGAATCGAACGGCATGCTCTGTTCGGCGCGTGAATTGGGACTTGCAGATGATCATGCTGGGCTCATGGCACTTCCGGTCGATGCGCCAGTCGGTACGGATTTCAGAGAGTATCTTGGCCTTGACGATACTCTGATCGAGGTTGATCTCACACCCAATCGGGGCGATTGTCTGGGGATGGTGGGTATTGCACGTGAAGTAGGTGTTCTCAATCGAGCCGCCATCACACTACCAAATATAGTCACATCAGAGCCGGGTTCGCAGGAGCAATTTCCGATCCGCATACTTGCCCCTGAAGCTTGTCCGCGCTATTTGGGGCGGGTTATCCGCGGTATCAATTCGCAGGCACTAACGCCTCTGTGGATACGGGAAAAATTGCGTCGCGGTGGTATGCGTAGCCTCGGTCCTGTGGTGGATGTCACCAACTACCTGCTGCTTGAATTCGGGCAGCCCATGCATGCGTTCGATCTGGCGCGCTTGGATCGTCATCTGGAAGTGCGCTACGCGCAAGCGGGCGAGCGTATTCGTTTGTTGGATGGCCGCGAGATGGTGATGGACAGCGAAACATTGGTGATCGCAGATGCGACCAGCTTGCTCGCTATCGCAGGGATCATGGGCGGCGAGCAGAGTGGAGTAAGCACGACAACCCAGGATCTGTTTTTGGAGTGTGCATTTTTCAGTCCGGAGGCGATCGCCGGCCGCGCGCGTCGCTATGGCCTGCAAACGGATTCGTCCTATCGTTTCGAACGGGGCGTCGATTTCCAACTCCAGCACCTGATGATTGAGCGCGCTACGGCATTGCTCTTGGGCATCGTCGGTGGAGTTGCTGGGCCAATCAGCGAACATACCAATCAAAATGGTTTGCCTGCGTGCGTCCCGATTCATTTACGCCGCAAACGAATACAACGATTACTTGGGATTGATTTGCCGGACAGTGAAATTGAGGACATCCTAACTCGTTTGGGCGTTGTCCTGACGGCAGTAGAAGACGGTTGGAATGCGGTGCCGCCTTCCTACCGTTTTGATATGACGCTGGAGGCGGATCTGATCGAGGATATCGGCCGCATCTACGGCTACAACCGCTTGCCGAGTCTGCGTCCCAAGGCCTCAATGCAAGGCATGCCTCTGCCAGAAGCACAGGCCAGTGTGAACGACTGGCGCGAGATTCTGGTGCAACGTGGTTACCAAGAGGCTATTACCTACAGTTTCATTGAACCCAAACTGCAGCAGATGGTTGATCCTGAGCATGTGCCGGTAGCTTTGGCCAATCCCATCTCATCGGAAATGTCCGTGATGCGGACCAGTCTTTGGCCGGGGCTGCTCAAGGCGGCACAGTACAATATTAATCGCCAGCAGCCACGTGTTAGGTTATTCGAGTATGGCCTTAACTATATAAAGCAAGATAATGAATTAGAACAAGAATACTATTTAGGTGGTCTCGTTTGCGGGAGTCGCTTACCGGAACAGTGGGGCTCGCAGCAGGCGGATGTCGACTATTACGACCTTAAAGCGGATGTTGAGGCGCTGCTTTCTACGGTCGCCGGTGACAGTGAATTAACCTTTACAGTTGACCGCCATGCCTGCTTACATCCTGGGCAAACTGCCAGAATTCAGCGTGCTGGCGCGCCTGTTGGCTGGTTAGGTAAAATTCATCCCGAATTGGCAACGGCGTTAGAACTGCCAGAAAACACCTTTCTATTTGAACTCGCAGCCGGACCGCTTTCTCAGGGGCAAATTGCCCGATTCCAAGCCATTTCCAAATTTCCAGTGATTCGTAGGGATTTGGCGTTTATACTGCCACAAGCCATTATTTCTGCGGATATTTGTGAAACTGTGCGTCAAACTGCCGGCACCTTGCTTCAGGATCTGACGGTGTTCGATCTATACCAGGGTAAAGCTATAGAATCGGGACTAAAAAGCATCGCTTTAGGCTTGATTCTACAGGATTCGTCACGCACACTAACCGAGCAGGATGTAGAAGGGGTTTTGGTTCAAGTACAGGCCGCACTGAACGCTAAGTTTGGTGCAACCTTAAGGGAGTAAACCTAAATGGCGCTTACCAAAGCGGAATTGGCCGAGAAATTGTTCGAAGAACTGGGCCTGAACAAACGCGAAGCAAAAGAACTGGTCGAGATGTTTTTCGAGGAAGTCCGACTTGCGCTGGAAACAGGCAGCCAGGTAAAGCTCTCTGGATTCGGCAACTTTGATCTTCGGGATAAAAACCGTCGTCCGGGTCGTAACCCGAAGACCGGTGAAGAAATTCCTATTTCAGCACGCAGGGTCGTGACCTTCCGGCCAGGCCAGAAGCTCAAGTCCAGGGTAGAGGCATATGCTGGAAGCCAGTAATAATGACGTTCTTCCGGTAATCCCAGGGAAGCGCTACTTCACGATCGGTGAAGTGAGTGAGCTATGTGGCGTAAAACCACATGTGTTGCGCTACTGGGAACAGGAATTCCCCCAGCTTAAGCCAGTCAAACGACGTGGTAATCGGCGCTATTATCAGCGCCATGACGTCATCATGATCAGGCAGATTCGTAGTTTGCTTTATGAACAAGGATTCACCATTGGCGGTGCACGCTTACAACTGTCTGGCGAGCAGGCCAAGGGAGATGTGACACAAAGCCAGCAGATCATCCGCCAAATGCGTATCGAGTTGGAAGAAGTACTTCAATTGCTGCGACGCTGATCCCGATTGCGTTTCCACTCGGGCAGGTTTCGGGTATTATCCCCGCCTCATCGAAGTTAGAAGTTTGTAGTTTTCGGGGCGTAGCGCAGCCTGGTAGCGTACCTGCATGGGGTGCAGGTGGTCGGAGGTTCAAATCCTCTCGCCCCGACCAATTTTTCCCCATATCTATCAGTAGTTTCGTAATACTTTCTTTACCCGGTTTTCCTGTTCAAAATTGTCAGTGCGGGACTTTTGCGGGAGTTTTCCTCCGACACCCTGTTTGCAGCCTCAATCAGATTGTGAAGTTCGGCCGCAGAGTAGTGTGTCGTGATCCTTCCCGATTTGTGCCCGAGCAGGTCCTGTCGATCTTCAAACGATACGCCTGCGGCCCTTAATCGCCGGCCGAAGGTGTGTTTGAGATCGTGTACCCGTACCTCCGGTAATCCCGCACGATTCCGTGCTTGTCGCCAGGCATTGCCGTTCATCTTCTGGATCGCGCGTGCCTTGTAGGTAAAGACGAACTTCGAATGTTGTCCGCGTTGTTCATCGATTACCGACTGTGCGATACGATTCAGAACCACCAGTCGTTCCTCTCGGTTCTTGACCAGCTCATCCGGTATAAGAAAAATACTCGTGTCGAGTTCCGGCACCCTGACTTCCCAGTCCCAGCGCAGGCTACACACTTCTGCCTCGCGGCATCCGGTGTTGACCTTGAACAATGTCATCCGTTGCAGATGTGGTGGCAGCTCCCGAAGCAATCGACTCTGTTCTTCCCACGACATCGGATACGGCTTGCGCCGATCGAATTCAGGAAGGAATCGGATCTTTGGTGCTACCGCCAGCCAGGTCAGTCCCGATTGATCACGCCAGTCGTGGGCAGCTAAATGTAAAATGCGGCGAACGACCTGCAGTGAGTAATTGATCGTACGGTTCTTGACCCCCTGTTCCGGATTCCTGACTCCCGCCTTTTTGCGTGCTGCGATGAAAGATGTCAGCGTCCCCATGTGGACCTGATCGAGTACAAGACTCCCTATATAAGGATCGAGTACTCGCAGGTGCATGGCGTCTTCCGCAATGCTTGCCTTATCCTCGCACGTATTAAGGTACTCGGTAGCAGCCTGTCGAAATGTACGCTTCGGCCTTACTCCGTAGATCGCTTGCTGGCGGATTTCCTCGACCTTCCTGGCGAGATACTCTTCTGCCTTTGTGAGGTTGCTTTCTCCAGTGCTTTCGCAAAGGCGGCAACCTCGGACTTGCTTGTCGATATGCCAGACCCCACCGCGTTTGTAGAGCCCAGCCGTTCTCTTGCGTCCCATGTCGGTTCTCCTATAAGTCGACCGGGACGCCCGTTGCGGGATTTATATTGATCTACCCAGGCGTCCAGATCAAGTCGATCGAAGGCGATGCCCTGTTCACCGATACGAATTTCCACGAGACTCGGCCGGACCTCCGAGTTGAAGCGGTTCCTGTCCATCCCGAGATAAAAGGGCGCATCTCGCAGCCGGATCAGCCGCGGGATTAGGCGGGAAAAGTTGTCCGCAGCGCTGCTCATTACCCAGCCGCATTTAACCTGGTCGTCTGGCATGGATGTCCGCTCGGCTGCTTGCCGTCTGCCGAGCGACTTGCGGACATTTTGGGGTTCCGGCGATACGGTATGCAGAGGTCGTAGACGATGTTCTGTACTTCATGAATTCATGTGCTGCGGAATCCTTTGTTGAGCGTTCATCCTAACCGCGAGGTGCGAGATAAAAACGTGGAAAAGCTGGTCGGAAGATCGCCACTTTCGCACTTGAACGCGCGTGCGTGTTCAAGTGATTTTCTGCGACAAGCGACAGTCCGGCGACGCCGGCGATGAGCAGGAAAGGCGGTATCACCCAGCGTGGATCCAGCGGTACGGGCGGCACCAGGTACATCAGCCACAGAGCCAGCACCGACAGACTAGGCCGCGCTTGGTGCGGTGGTGGAAAAAGCCGGATTCTCGGCCGCCGACGGTGTAGGCGGTGTTGACGAACAGGGGCATGGCTAGGACGAATCAAGATTGAAAGCGGTTCTACTGAGACGTGCTTTCGGAGACGTTCATTTCTGTCCAGCCCACTAACATCCGCAGGGAAGAAGTTCAAGAAGGAGAAAGTGGTGAAAATCGATCTTTCCAGCGTCAACCAGCAGTATTTGAGCCATGTTCGCGACATCGCATGTAAAGATTCCACTATCGTGTCACTTCTGATGGGAATGTCACCCGAACGGGCTGACCTAGATGGTGCTGCCAATGGCTATCCCAGACTCTAGCGCCATGCAG
>JBGSOE010000015.1:0-16408 GCA_041739295.1 Thiohalobacterales bacterium
TCGACGTGAGAACTTCGCCACCCTCTCCCCAGCCCTCTCCCGCCCCGGCAGGAGAGGGGGTTATCCCCTCTCCCCGCGTGCGGGGAGAGGGTTAGGGAGAG
The DNA here is from genome assembly GCA_041739295.1 of Thiohalobacterales bacterium. Classification (GTDB taxonomy): domain Bacteria; phylum Pseudomonadota; class Gammaproteobacteria; order Thiohalobacterales; family Thiohalobacteraceae; genus JAHJQQ01. The sequence goes on from JBGSOE010000015.1 coordinate 102, forward strand.
GGGAGTTTGTGTCATCCCAACTGGTAATGATCAATAATTCATTATCGCGAGCAAAACGCGGCAATGATGGCGAAACTGAACGAATTGACTGTGTCGAGGTGGATGTCATGACCAATGCGTATACCTCCGTGAAACGGCTCGCCCTGACGGGTTTGCTTTGCGTGCCCCTGCTACAGGCCTGTAGCCCGATGACGATCAAGAATGAGCAGACCGGGGCGTGGGTTCCGGTTCAAGCAGGCTCGCTGGAGTTGCATCGCGACATTCGCATACCGGGGGGACATACGCGGACATTTTTTCAGGATGGCGCACAGTTACCGCACTTCAATGAATTCAAGCCATTCTGTCAGCTGGAAATAACCACCCTCAAGGAAACAGAACGGGCGGTGCAGGCGGACACTTTCAGCATTACACGGACGGGCAGAAAGACCGAGCAAGTGGTCACTGCAAATACCGTATTAGTAGCATCACTCGAAGACGTTGTCTGGGCGAATGACATTGGCGGCTCGCCCCGCATTACGCACATACTGTATTTCCGCCTGCAATCGGAACGGCAACCGGACGTGAGAGAACTGGCCTGCGGCGGTGCCTTCGACTCCCCGGGCAATGCCGTCGCGCCGACGCTTCAGGATATCGCTGCAGCACTAGGTAAGAATGCAACGCTGTTGATACGCTAATCGCTGACGGTTTTAAAACTGTCAGCATTGGCAGGATGGGTGGAGGCGGTTTATGCCATGCCCCATCAGGCCGGCCATACAGGGTGGGTCGCGCTGCGCTCCACCCACCTGCTACCTGCGCAGAAGAAACCTTGGCCTATGCAGTGCGATGCGACTCCGCAACCGGCGCCCGCCACGCCAGTAAGATTGCCAGGAACGCCAACGCCCAAACAATCACCGCACCGCTAGGCAGGTCAGACAACGCCGAGGCCAGCAGCCCGAGCGCATATCCACCCACGCCTAACGCATATCCCAACCATAGCCGCCGCGATGAAGGATAGTTACGCGTCGCCAGCGCCGGCACAATCAGACTGGTAAACACCAGATACACGCCAACCAGTTGCACAGACGCGGTTACGGTCACGGCGAACAGGGCATAAAAACCGAGATGGCGCAGGCGGCTGCCATAGAAGAACCACATCACCAGCACAACGGCATAGAGCAACAACACCGACAAAAGATCACTGAGCGTCACCCATAGAATCTGACCCACCAGAAGATCCTTGAGGTGCTCGCCGCCATGTGGATTGTTGGCGAGCAATAAGATGCTTGCCGTCGCTGCCAGCACGAACAACACGCCGATCAACGCCTCTTGTACTTTGGGCCATCGCCGGTCACTCCAGGTCAGCAGAAATGCACCGAACAAAGCAGCACCCACCGCCGCCAGCTGAGTCGCCCAACCCTGCGCTTCCCAACCAAAAGCATCCGCTGCGATTACCCCCAGACCGGCGATCTGCGCAATGGCCAGATCAATAAAGACAATGCCGCGACTGAGCACCTGTTGTCCGAGTGGCACATGCGTGGCGACAACCAGAAGGCCGGCCAGAAAGGCCGGCAACAGAATCGTCAAACTCAAGCCATCGAGATTCATTTCGAGGCATCCAGCAGGCGCGTCAGCGTGTCATCGAACAGGCTGAAGAGATCCTTCGCGGCGTCGTTTCCACCCACGGTGAAGGGCAACTCAACGGCCGGTATACCCGCCTGTTTCGACAGCCATTCCGAGGAACGACCATCTTGATAAGCAGCATGAATCACCATCCGCGCCGGTTGTTGGTGAAGATGCGCTAACACCTCGGCCAGATAGCCGCTGGAAGGCGGGATGCCCGGCTTGGGTTCCAACGTAGCGACCTCGTTCAAGCCCAGCCATTCCTGCAGATAGATCCAACTCTTGTGCTGCACCACGATCGGCACACCGCGCAGTGGTGCCGCCTGTTGGTCCCAGCGCCGCAGGGCCTGCTGCCAGCGCGCTGCGAAGTCCTGATAGCGTTCAGCATAAAGTGCTGACTGCGCCGGATCGATTTCGGCAAGTCGCTGGGCCATGGCCTGCGCCACCTTGGCGATGTTACGCGGATCGGTCTGGATGTGTGGATTACCGTAGGGATGTACGTCACCCTCGGAACGATCCAGTCGTGTCGGCGCTTCCAGCATGTGCACCGATTCGGCGGCTGAGAAATAACCGGGCTTGCCCGGTCGCACCTTGTCGTTGCCGCCCTGGCGTAGCAACACTGGCATCCAGCCAATCTCCAGTTCAGCGCCGGTGCACACGATGAGATCAGCCTTACGCACCTGCGCGATCAGGCTCGGACGCGCCTGTACCTGATGTGGATCCTGCAGAGCGGATGTCGCGACATAGATAGACACTTTGTCGCCACCCAACTCCTGCGCCAACGCACCCCACTCGGGCTCGCAGGCAAAAACATTCAGCGCTGCGGCATTGCGCACGATCAGCAACAACGGAATTATCAGTACGAGTTTTGGTAATTTCATATTAGGTTCTCCTGACCGTTCGCGGTCATGACCGCGCTTATGGTTCGATTAATATTGATGCGCGCCGTGGGCACCGATGCTCATGATGTATTGCAGGAACAGTTGATCATCAGTCACGGGCTGGGATTCATCGCGGTTGTACTGCAGACGCAGGCGACTGAACTCACTGTTCGAGAAATCCAGCATCAGACTGGTGCGCTGTGGTGTATGACCCAGCGTATCCAATACCGTACCCGCGAATGCAGGTCCCGGATCATCCACGGATAGACGGTCATAACGTACACCTGCCCGCCAGCGTGGCATGAACTGGTAGATGGCCTGGGTATACCAACCGGTCTGATCTGCGTTGTAGTCGAGGCCATCGAATACGCCATCCACATCACCTTGCAAATATTCCGCCTGGAATTTGAAGTTGGTGCTCTTGGCGTTGCCATGCGGCGCCCATTTCCACACGAAGTCGGCAATGTTCACATGACTGTCACCATCGAAGATGTCCGGCGTATCGCCAGTCTCGCGCCCCGCCGCATCCGCACGCAGCTGCGACAATCCAAAACGCCAGCTATGGCTGTCACCGACATCGCCACCCACATGTGCGAAGGCCGTTGCGGTGCCTCGACCATTGTCGGCCGCACCGCCTGCTGGGAAGGCATCGCCACGCAGCCACTCGGTCCCGAACTCCAGAAACAGATCGGTAGGTGCCAGCCAGCGCAACTGCACACCATCATCACCGTATTGATTACCGAGCATCGCGCGATACGCCAGGGGGGCATCAACGAAATCCCAAACGTGTGCATGCTGGTCATTCAAATAGCCGATACCCGAAAAGAACCGTCCGGCCTTGAGTGTGAACCCCTGCGGCAAGGCCGTGGTCTGAAAATAGGCCTCTTCGACGTCGACACCGCCGTCCGGCGCCAGCGCCGCGGTCAGACTACCGTAGAACTTGTCATCCACATTGGCACTGATCGTCACCTCGGATTCGCCGAGCGAAAATCCGCGCTCGCCGGGCCCCGTTTCCTCGCCCAGCGCGAAACCGGGAATCGCATAGTTGTCAGGGTCCTGTGAGAACTGACCATAGGTACCGGTCAGAATTGCGCTGACGGCAGGATTGAAGGCATTCGCAGCACTACTGGGCGAGGCGGGAACAGGTGTTGCAACTGCTGCCTGCGCTTGAGCGGCGCTCTGTTGCGCGGCATGAACGTTACCTTCAGCCTGTTCTAACCGCGTTTCCAGTGCCTGGATGCGGGCCTCGTATTCCGTCTTCATCGCTTGGATCTGCTGACGAATGGCTGCCAGATCATCAGCATTGGATGCTGCACCTGCCCACACAGGTAACAGCGCGAGCGTTATGCCCACGGCAAGGGTAGTTTTTTTCATAATGTCCTCTCAGGTGTTCAACCTAAAAAAATCATTTCAGCCACGGAAACACACAGAAGACACTGAAACACAGTACATTTCAGGAGCGACTATTCACCACCTTGCGGGTGATGGCGGTGCCGGCGTGAAGCTTATGATCTGGTCCGGGTTTTTCCGTGTGATTCCGTGGCAAATGCGGTTTATAGGTTCAATCGCTGTGCGAGCCAGGCCACACAGCACGGCGTGAACCAGACGATGCGTCTGATGCACAAACGGAATTGATCAGGCGAGAGAAATGCTTGGGGGTGCGCGGGCGGAGAAATAACGGAGAGAAACGGCGTAAAACCCGACTGCCGTGTACTGCAGTGGCTGTACGCTTTGCGGAACCAGTGGCAGTGTGGGCAGACCCGCAAGTGGTGCGTGACCGAAATGTTCCGCCGCCAGGCATTGCGCGCAATGGATATCATCAGCGCCAAGCTGATGTCCGATCTGATGATCGAACAGCCCGACATACGCAAGCAATACCGTCGCCAGCACCCAGAGGATGGTGCTGCGCCGGAAGGTTATGCGCTTGCGGTTATGGATCATGGCATTCTGTTGAGCTTTGCTGGTACCGGGACAGGACAAGGTCGGAACGGTACATTATAGTACCTGCCCATGCTAGACAAGTCCGCGTGTGCATTTCTGCTCGGTCAACCGAACCGTCTCGTACTCGCGTCGACTATGAAAACCAGATCACGACATACAGAGTGATAGCCCCGCTAGAACAATTGATCCGTCATCCGACTTGTTGACCAGGAATATTCACTCCCTTGAACCTTTCCGAAGACAAACCACCGCGGCGGATTGAGGATATTCTGGCTGAAAGCCGGCAGCAACTCGCATCCTGTAGCGACTCGCCACGCCTGGATGCCGAGGTGCTATTGGCTATGGTGCTTAGTGTGTCACGCGCGCAGTTGTTTGCACGACCCGAGTCGCCGGTGTCGCCGCAAGACGATGAACGCTTTCGACTATTGTTAGTGCGTCGTCTGCAGGGCGAACCGATTGCGCATATCGTAGGGCATCGCGAATTTTGGTCGCTGCAGCTGGATGTCACACCGGCCACACTGATCCCGCGTCCGGATACCGAGTTGCTTGTTGAGCTCGCGTTGGAACGCATACCGGTGGCGGCAACGTTCACTATTGCCGATCTGGGAACGGGTTCGGGTGCAATCGCGCTGGCGATTGCCAGCGAACGTCCGCGCTGCCATATCGTTGCCAGCGACATTTCCGAGGAAGCACTTGCGGTCGCTCGCCGTAATGCCCAGCAACTAGCATTGACGAACGTCGAGTTCCTGCAAGGCGACTGGTATCAGGCCCTCGGTTCAACACGCTTTGATCTTATTCTCAGCAACCCACCCTACATCCGAGCCAATGATCCGCATCTCGCTAAGGGCGATGTGCGTTTCGATCCGCCTGCGGCATTGGTTTCGGGTGTTGATGGACTCGATGCACTGCGTTGCATTATTGCGGATGCGCAGCAGCATTTACGCCCTGGGGGCTGGCTATTGGTCGAACATGGTTACGATCAAGGAGACGTCGTGGCGGAACTTTTTGCCGTCGCAGGTTTTACCCAGATGGCCACCATTAATGACCTGGGGGAACAGCCACGGGTCAGTCTTGGACGCTTTCAAGGGTAATTGGGGCTGATAATTCCTTGCATCGCCAGTGCGTACGCGCAGCCTAACCGTCTGATCTTGCGTACGATTACCAAACAGCGTCTGATTGCTTCCACAGAACAACCTTACCAGGTCTTGATATATATCTGGGAATGATTAGCATCAGACCCATGGGCACAGTTAGCAATGACGTGATCAAACACCGTGAAATCTGGTTTCGGGGTCCACACTATGACCCCCATCAGGCGCAGACGGCGACGCTTATCCTGAGTGATATCGAAGGTATCATTCAGGTTCGTCCGCAGGATACGCAGCTGATCCTGGTGTCCTATGACATAAGCCTGATCTCCCTGCGAGTGATCGACGAGTTCCTCAACGAACTTGGTTTCCATCTCGATAACAATTTGCTGATGAAATTACGACGTGCCTTGTACTACTACACCGAAGATCTACAGCAGGACGAAATGGGTTGCAGACGCGGACGTGGTAATTGCACCCAGGCGGTTTTTATCAACCGCTACCGGCAACTCGAACACGGCTGCCGCGATGTACGGCCAGATCACTGGCGGCACTATCTCTGATACGCTGATTTATCCAGCCCTCTATCTAAGGAACCTCTGATTAATTCGCTTCTGCTCGCTTGATCAAATTAATCAGCGGTTCCTTAAGGCGCCAAAGGAAACCATTTACAAACGTTTAAAGAAAGTCCCCTCCCCCTTGACGGGGGAGGGCCAGGGAGAGGGTGAGTCAGTTTCAGACAGCCCCCTCACCCTGGCCCTCTCCCGCGAGGGGAGAGGGGACTCTCCGTTTACAGCGTTAGGAAACCTCTGATCAATTCGCTGAAGTGGCCTCTGCCGCGTTGCGGCCAGGCTCAAAATACGGGGCCGGGAAGCGGCAGACGCCGTGTAAACTCCGTTTTTTACTCGGTGCTGCGCACCTCGCCCTTCGGGCCGGCTGGCGCCGTTCTCTGCGCTTCGCTTCGAGTAGCCTGTCCGCGCCTTGCATCTGCTCGCTTGATCAAATCAATCAGAGGCTCCCTAACTCCGCAATACAACTCACCTCATGACAAACTCTGTTGCATGGAGATCGGCTGAAGTAAACGGTCCATCGATAACGTAACCGGTCCCGCTGCCCAACCGCCACGGCGCTTGAGCAAACTCACCTCTACAGCATTTTGGCAACGCGCTACGCGCAGACGCAAGGTTGCCGGCGAAGGCTGGTCCGCGAACTGTTCAGGCCGGAACAGAATGCCCCAGGTATTCCCCTCCGCAGCCGCTGTTTGCAGGCGACGCAACGCAGGACCATCGACCGCCATCGGCCAGGCCAACACCGCGCCACAGGTACCCGATCGCAGACTCTGCTCAATCGCACGGAGGCCATCACCACTGGCGCGGGGATGCACTAACAGCAACCGCGATAGATCTACACCGGCCGCCGCCAAGGCAGGCGGGTATGGAACATAAGGTGGTGCAACCCAGGCGATCCAACGTCGTTGTTGGCTGAGGCGTGCGAGTGCCGGCAACAGTAATTGCAGCGCGCCAATGCCCTCGCGCGAGACCAGCAGTTCGGTCAAGGCACCCTGCGGCCAACCACCGTCAGGCAGCAAGGCATCCAGTTCAGAGAAACCCGTTGGCAGGCCCGCAGAAACATGGGCTGGCTGCGCGCCGCGCCAGGGAGTGCCGTATTGCAAGAGATCAAGATTCATAGCGATTGTCCTGTTCTGAGAATGCCAACGCCCAAGCCTTCAATGACCAGGGACTGATTGCGCAGATCAACTTCAATGGGTTGGTAGTCGGGATTTTCGGGCAGCAGTTGCACATGATTGCCCTGGCGCTGAAAGCGTTTCACGGTCACTTCGTCATCCAGCCGTGCGACCACGACCTGGCCGTTGCGCGCCTCGGGGGTGCGATGCACGGCCAGCAGATCGCCATCGAGAATGCCGGCATCACGCATACTCATACCGCGCACCCGCAGCAGGTAATCCGCACGTGGCGCAAACACCTGGGCAGGAATTTCGTAATGCGCCTCAATATGCTCTACGGCCAGAATCGGCGCGCCGGCCGAAACCCGACCCACCACCGGAAGACCCGTTTCTTCCAGCAGCCGAATCCCGCGCGACGACCCTGGCAGCAATTCAATCGCGCCCTTGCGTGCCAGTGCCTTCAGGTGCTCCTCGGCCGCATTGGGTGACCGGAAGCCAAATGCCTGGGCAATCTCGGCGCGGGTAGGCGGCGAACCGCGTTCGGCGATGGAGGCGCGGATAAGTTCCAGGATTTCAGCCTGGCGCGGAGTCAGCTCGGACATAAGTCACACCCTGTCTATCTATACAGTACCTGTGAGTATATACAGGACTCGGGACAAGGCAAGCCCCGCATAACACCCAATTAATGAATATTGAATAATTCCTTGAATATTCACTGAGGGACGTTTATAACTCCTCGGCATGAGCATGACCGACGCCAAAGCCTCAACCGATACCACCCGCGAACAGATTCTGGATGCGGCAGCCGAACGCTTCCGTCAATACGGTTACGGCAAAACCACCATGGCCGAGATCGCCACCGATGCGAGCATGTCGGCGGCCAACCTCTACCGATATTTCGAAAACAAACGCGACATCGGCGCCGGATTGGCGTTGCGTTGTTTCGCACAGAAAGAGTTGCTGCTCGCCGAGGTAGTGCAGCGCACCGACCTGACCGCTGCCGCCAAGCTCGAAGCGTATTTGCTGACCCTGCTGCGCTACACGCATGGCCAGTGCCATAACCAGCCGCGCATCAATGAACTGATCGAAGACATCGCCACGCACCGTGCGGATATCGTCGCGCGCAAACTGCAAGGTGAACATCAGTTCATTGCCGCCATTCTCGACGAGGGACGACGCAGTGGTGAATTCGCCATCGACGACATCAAGACTACAGCGGCCACTGTGATGAATATGTCGCTGGTATTCGGCATGCCATTCTTTATGCAGGCTCATCCACTGGAACGTTTTGAGGCGATGGCGTGCAATACCGCGCAATTGCTGGTCCGTGGGTTGGCGCGGCGCGCTGGCGAGTGAAATTCTCAGTGAATCGTCATTCGGGACTGGCGTAGTGCAGATCTGGAATCCAACTGCACCACATCTGTTGGTTACTGGATCCTGGCATTCGCCAGGATGACGACTGAGAAACACTCCAGGTTCTGCTGAACCGTTAGACAACGAGAACGCGGTGTCGATATGGCGGCACTGAGATAAACAACAAACCAACCGGCCGTTACGCACGCTGAAGAGGAACAGGATCATGGATGCATTCGAGCGAAATTTCGGGCAGTGGGTGGTTCGTTATCGCTGGCTGATAATTCTAATGACCCTGATCCTGGTGGGTCTGGCCGCCAGCGGTGGACGTCATCTGTATTTCACGACCGACTATCGCGTGTTCTTCAGCCCGGAGAATCCGCAACTGCTGGCCTTCGACAGCCTGGAGAAGACCTACTCCAAACAGGACAACGTCATGTTCGTCCTGTCGGCAAAAGACGGCAGCGATCTGTTCCAGCCAAAATATCTCGCGGCCATCGAGCGCTTAACCAAAGCCAGCTGGCAGATGCCCTATTCCACCCGCGTCGATTCCATCACCAATTTTCAGCACACCGCGGCCGAGGAAGATGACCTGCAGGTAGCCGATTTAGTCAGTGACGCCGAGACACTCAGCACTGATCAATTGCAGGCAATCCGTAACATCGCGCTCGATGAACCACTGCTCGCCGGGCAGTTGATTTCGCATGACGGCCGCGTCACCGGCATCAATGTCACTGTGCAGCTACCACGCAAAAACGAAATGGTGGAAGTCCCGCAGGTCGTTGAGTTCGCGCGTCAACAGGCCGCTGAATTACAGCAGGCTCATCCAGAGCTGGAGGTACGCATGACCGGCATGGTCATGCTCAACAACGCCTTCAGTGAAGCCTCGCAGAATGATATGAAAACGCTCGTGCCCGCGAGTTTCGCAGTCATGCTGATCGCGCTTGGCATATTGCTGCGCAGCGTGACGGCGACGCTGGCGACGTCATTGGTGATTACGTTTTCTATCATGACCGCAATGGGTATAGGCGGACACTTCGGCATTCCGCTCACGCCACCGTCCGCCTCAGCGCCGACAATTATCCTGACTGTCGCGATCGCCGGTGCGGTGCATGTATTGATCAGCATGTTTTACGAGCTACGCCACGGCAAGGATCGTAAGGCCGCCGTCGCTGAAAGCCTGCGGGTAAATCTTCACCCGGTGTTTCTCACCAGCATCACCACCGCACTGGGTTTTCTCAGTATGAATTTCAGCGAAGCCCCACCGTTCCGGCACCTGGGCAATCTGGTTGCGATGGGTGTGGTGGCCAGCTTCTTTCTCTCCGTCACCTTTCTACCCGCCATCATGACGCTGCTACCGGTCAGAGTACGCATCGTGGAAGACGGCCATATTCACGCCATGGATAAACTCGCGGAATTCGTGATAGCCCACCGTAATGGAATGTTATGGGGGGCAGGACTCCTGAGTCTGACACTGATCGCCCTGGTACCACGCAATGAACTCAACGATGTGTTTCCACATTATTTTTCCGACGACGTTCAATTCAGACAGGATTCCGATTTCGCGGACAAGCATCTCGGCGGCCTGTACCGTATCGATTATTCCCTGCAGGCCGCGGACGTTGGCGGTATTCAGGACCCGGTCTTCCTGCAACAGGTACAGGCCTTCGAAGACTGGTGGAAGACGCAACCCGAAACCATCCATGTCAACAGTTTCACCGACATTATGGCGCGTTTGAACAAAAACATGCATGGCGATGATCCCGCCTGGCATAAGCTGCCACAATCCCGGGAGCTGGCCGCGCAGTATCTCTTGCTCTATGAGATGTCGTTACCGTACGGCCTGGATCTGAATAACCAGATCAATCTCGACAAATCGGCCACGCGCCTGTCGGTGTCGATAAAAACCATCTCCACCAAAGAGGTCTTGGCAATCGAGCAACGCGCTACCGACTGGCTACGCACGAATGCGCCCGCCATCATCAGCGGCGAAGGCACCAGCCCGACCGTGATGTTCTCGCATATCGGCGACCGTAATATCAAAAGCATGCTGGGCGGCGCGACACTCGCGCTGATCTTGATATCGCTGATCCTGATCGTTGCCATGCGTTCCTGGAAAATCGGCCTGGTCAGCATGATCCCCAACCTGACGCCCGCAGGCATGGGTTTCGGTATTTGGGCGCTGATGAATGGCGAAATCGGCCTGGGGCTTTCCGTGGTTGTCAGCATGACACTCGGTATTGTGGTCGACGACACTATCCACTTCCTGTCGAAATATCTACGCGCACGACGCGAACACAATCTCGACAGCATCGCCGCCGTGCGCTACGCGTTCAGCCGTGTCGGAACGGCCTTGTGGGTAACCTCCGCAGTGCTTATCGCAGGCTTTATGGTGTTGTCGCTTTCCAGCTTCCAGCTGAATGCTCAGATGGGCCTGCTGACCGCTATCGTCATCGCGCTGGCATTGGCAGCAGACTTCCTGCTGCTGCCGGCACTGTTAATGAAACTCGAGGAGAAGAGCTATGCGAACACTCTGTCTACTGGCGCTGCTGTCAGCGAATCTACTCGCTCTTAATGCGATTGCCGAAACACCCGAGGAACGCGGACTGGCAATCGCCGTTGAGATGGATCAGCGCGATACGGGCTGGGGTGATCAGAGCAGCGATATGGTGATGATCTTGCGCAATCAGCAGGGCGATGAAAGCACTCGGCAGATCCGCAATCAGACGCTGGAAGTAGAGGGCGATGGCGACAAGAGCCTGACCATCTTCGACGAGCCGCTGGATGTGAAGGGCACGGCCTTTCTGAGCTACACGCATCCGGTTACGCCGGACGACCAATGGCTCTATCTACCGGCACTCAAGCGCGTCAAACGTATCTCGTCGCAAAACAAATCCGGTCCGTTCATGGGCAGCGAATTCGCCTATGAAGACCTGACGTCGCAAGAGGTGGAGAAATACACCTATAAATATCTGCGCGATGAACCTCTGAACGGCAAGGATTGTTTTGTCATCGAGCGCTATCCGCAATACGAGCATTCCGGCTACACCCATCAGGTTGTCTGGGTCGACAAGACAATTTGGCGTCCGCTGAAAGTGGAATTCTATGACCGTAAGCAGAGCCAACTGAAAACCCTTGAGATGCGCAACTATCAACAGTATCAGGATAAGTTCTGGCGTCCCGATGAGATGTATATGGAAAACCATCAGACCGGCAAGAACACCACGCTCAAGTGGACCAACTACGTTTTCGGCAAGGGATTAACCGATCGTGATTTTGATCGCGCCAGCCTGCAACGCGCACGCTGATCACCAGAGAACTCAAGCGTGATAGGTTCACGACAATTAACATCTGAGCGCTGGTTATCTGCCCTGTTATTGATCCTTGCAGGTACTCATACACTATCGGCGTATGCAACGGATGATACTCAGTCTGACTGGTCAGGCTATGTTGCCCTGCAAACCCGCTGGTTTCCACAGGCTGCACTCTATCCCGAGCAGTTCGATGGACTACAATCGTCGGTCGCCGTTGAACCTGAATACTATCGACGTTGGGATGACGGGCGACAGAGCTTCGTCTTCAAACCCTTTGCGCGCCTCGACCAGCGCGATGACCAGCGTACCCATGCCGATATCCGTGAACTCGCCTGGTTACGCGCTGCCGATGACTGGGAATTACGCGTTGGTTTTCGCAAGGTGTTTTGGGGCGTCACCGAATCCGTACATCTGGTCGATATCATCAATCAGACCGACTTCGTGGAAGACATCGATTCCGAGGAAAAGCTCGGCCAGCCGATGATCAATCTGGCGCTGATCCGCGACTGGGGGAATCTCGATTTCTTTGTGTTGCCGGGTTTTCGTGAACGCACCTTCCCCGGCGAAGATGGGCGCCTGCGCACGCAACCCTACGTCGATACCGATCTGGCCCAGTATGAATCGTCAGCCAAAGACAAGCATGTCGATGTTGCCGTACGTTGGTTCAAGAGCGTGGGCGATTGGGACATCGGCCTGGCGCATTTCCATGGCACCAGCCGCGAACCGATATTGGAACCCACGTTGAACGGACAGGGCCAGCTGGTCCTCGCGCCACGCTATAACCAGATAGACCAAACCAGCCTCGATATGCAGGCCACGCTCGGTGATTGGCTGTGGAAGCTCGAATGGTTCAGTCGCGATGGCATGGGCGATCGCTACACGTCCGCGGCGGGCGGGTTTGAATATACCTTGGTCGGCATTTTCGACAGCGCGGTCGACCTTGGTCTGATCACTGAATATTTGCTCGATGATCGCTATGATCAGGCAACGACGCTGTTCCAGAACGACGTTACCTTAGGCCTACGCGTCAGCCTGAATGATGTGCAATCGAGCGAGTTACTGTTCGGCATGACGATTGACAGTGACGACAGCCAGCAGCGCTTCTACAACCTGGAAGCCAGTCGCCGGATCGGTGAACGCATGAAGCTCAGCCTGGATGCCCGCTTCAATAGTGGACTCGATGCTGCCAGCCCCAGCGGAAGCCTGCGCAAGGATGATTACGTGCAGGCGGAGTTGGCTTGGTATTTCTAGGGAATCTCTGAACAATCTGTCTTTCAGATATAGTAGTTCAGAGCTGGTGCCTATTCCTCGCCCGCATTCATTCCTTCCACGGTGCGAAACCGATGGGACGTTTCTTGCCCGGCTCGGGCGGTTTCATCAATTCTCGGATCGCATCGAACACCACTTTGAACTGTTCATCATATTTACTCTCCAGCGCCGCGAGCTTGCGGGCCAGCTCTACGTTCGAGGCCAGCAGTTGTCGCAGCTTGACGAACGTACGCATGATTTAGATATTGACTTGAATAGCGCGTTCGCTATGCAACACACTGGAGAGCATAGCCACGCCCTGCTCGGTGAAGGCATAGGGAGGATAACGTCGACCACCCCATCTTGAGGTGCCATTTTGTGACTTCAAATTTGAGGTACCAGATTGGCACCTCAAGTCAGCGAATTCCTCAGCAGTGAGCTGGAACATAAAATCTGTCGGAAACCGATCGCGATTGCGTTTGACGGCACGATTCAGCTCTTTTGTTTCCACCTCATAAAGCGCAGCCAGCTCTGCATCGAGCATCACCTTCTGCCCGCGCAACCACAAGATCGATTCGCTAATGCGTTCAAGGGGAACAACAGTCTTGGTGGGAACCTGCTTCCTGGTGGCCATCCATAGTCTCCTGTGTGGTCATCCTGACCATTCATTTCGTTAAAGTACCGGACTCAATGGAGTTCAGCAATATTAAGAGTTTTCTTGGTCGCTCCTATACTTGGATTTCAAGTACTCCGACCCCTTGATCACCTTGATCAAAGCGTCTTGAGACTCGATGCGGTCTTTCCCCTGATGGAGATCGGTGAGGTTCACCCAGACATCCAGGGAACTGTCGTAGTTGTCCCATGCCTGTTCGACGTAATGGATCGAGCACTCAGCCATGCTTCACACTCCGGTGTATTCAGCCGGCTCCACCCGCCATCCAGCGGATGAACTGCACCAGCCAGATCAGGCCCAGTACAGCGGCGACGGCAAGCAGCACTGGATATTTCAGGAAGCCGAGCAGCGCGGCCAACGCAACGAGTTTAATAGGATCGAAGCGTTGGCTCATGGTTTCTCAGGATTGCAGCACAGCGCTAGAATACTATCTCACGCAATCTTGAAGTCGATATGCTTCAAGTCCGCGGAAGGCACGCGCTCCTTCACTCGCAGGATCTCAACGCCGATCACCTGATTGTTCGCATCGTAATCGAGGATGATTCCCGGCTGCACTTCGGCCGATTCAATAATCTGTGAATCATCCAACCGCAGGTAGAGCGCGTCGGCCTTCTGGTCATAGTGCATTTTCATAACTGGCCTCGCATTGCCCGGTCGAAATAGGCGGTCACTATCCGCCATGGCTGGACGGCTTGATTGTAGATCACCCGCAAGACCCTATCGTCACGCTCAGGTATGCGCCCGAGCGCGTGCCGAAGCATAGGATCCACAGCGTCCGGTTCTGTGCGTTCAGGCATGGATAGCACACGTTCAATCCACGCAACAGGTATCTCACGTTCCGCCAACACCCGAGCCGCATGGGCACTGAGTTCGTAGACGATCTTCCCTGACATACCACCTCCATCCTGGAAATGGAACTACCGTGCGGCACAGATTACCCCGCCGGGAGTCAGCATTGTAGGTGGGATTCACCCTAAAGGGCATAAGAGCGCAGCGTAATCCGACGACCCGCTGGTTCGCTGGCCGATGTCGGGTTACGGCGCTGCGCGCCTAACCCGACCTACGGGGCTCGAATGGCACTTAATTATGTCCAATGTAGGTCGGGTTAGCGTTTTTCGCGTAACCCGACAGGCAGCAACACAACGCCTTTGTGCGGAAATCGGGAAATCGCGGAAATCTGGGTCGGAGAGCAATTGTTTCTAATATTAGCGTTAATTGTTCTGACCCTGATTGTCTGCTCATTTTTTGCCCATTTTTTGCAGGTTCGACACTGTTTGCCACGATCCTAAACCGTAGCCGTTCACGTTCTCGCGTACTCCTCCATTCCAAACCCGCCACTGCATATATCTTTACTTGTATATTTATATATCTAGAGATATAGTTATCGCATGAAGGGAATCGAGTTTTTTGGATCATCGCTGGATGCGATCAGAGGGTTTCCGATGCCGGCAAGACAGGATGCCGGGCATCAACTTGATCGCGTGCAGCATGGCCTAGACCCAACGGATTGGAAACCGATGAAGTCCATTGGACCCGGGGTGCGTGAAATACGCATCAAGTATGAAGGGCAGTATCGCGTGATCTACCTTGCAACATTGCAAGACAAGGTTTACGTGCTGCACGCCTTCGTTAAAAAATCACAGAAAACCAACAAACGAGATCTGGAAGCGGCGCAACGAGCACTCTCCCAGATACTGCAAAGGCAGCGTGATGAGCAAAAGTAAAAAGTTCAAAAGTGTATGGGATGCGCTAGAAGATGACCCGATCAGACGGGAGAATCTTAAGCTGCGTTCTGCCCTGATGATAGCCATCTCCCAAGCCATCGAAGCCAGAGGATTAAAACAGCAAGAGACCGCTGAGCTACTACTGATCACCCAGCCACGCGTCAGCGCGTTGATGCAAGGAAAACTCGAAGCGTTTCGATTGGATGCGCTGGTGGATATTGCACATCGGCTGGGATTGCACGTGTCGATCAATGTAGCGGCGTAAGAGATGCGCTTATTTTAAATTGGCTGGTAAACGCTAAGGCCAGATAATAGTTTTTCTGAATATTAGCCGTAATTGGGTTCTGACCCCGGTTTTCGTTCTGAATATTAGCCGTAATTGGGTTCTGACCCCGGTTTTCGAAATCTGGGTCGGAGAGCAAAGGATGATCGCTAACGACGATCCTCAGAAACTTTTGAGGGATTTTCCTGCAAGGTAGCATCTATTAGGAATTCATACTTCGCTCTAGCAGCGTTGCGAGTAGATTCTAATCGCTGCCTCTCGGCTGGCGACACAAGAACCTCGTAGATTGCATCACGAAGAGCGTCATTGATTCCGGAATCGCTTTGAGCAGCCCTAGCTAAAAGTTCTGCATACGTTTTTCGCATTAGTTGCCCTCCTAATTTATGTGTGCTGCCAATGTTGCCGCTGGAAGAATCTGCTATTAAGGTCTGCATTAAAATAATGCTTGCGCTTAATCCATACCAGCCCTTCAGACTTAGTTATAACAGCTACATCTATCGGTCCGCTCACTGATTCTGA
>JBGSOE010000056.1:0-6222 GCA_041739295.1 Thiohalobacterales bacterium
AGCGAACCGCACCATGTCAGGCATTACTTTCCGACGCACGGTGCGGTTCGCTACGCTCACCACACCCTACATTGCCTCGCGTGAGAAGACGAAACCAAGGTCAGCCGCGCGCGGCAACAACCGCCGCACTCATCTGTTCGATGAAGTGCTGCACCTGGATATGCTTCATCTTCATGGAGGCCTTATTGACGATCAAGCGCGAGCTGATGTCGGCGATGTGATCCATTGGTACCAGACCGTTGGCCTTCAGGGTATTGCCGGTATCCACCAGATCCACGATCAGATCAGCCAATCCGACCAGCGGTGCCAATTCCATGGAGCCGTACAGTTTGATGATTTCCACCTGTTTGCCCTGAGTGGCGTAATAGCGCCGCGCACTTTCCACATACTTAGTGGCGATGCGCAAGCGGTTACCTGATGCAGCGGCACCGGGGCGTCCAGCGACCATCAGCCGGCAACGCGCGATCTCCATGTCCAACGGTTCGTACAAACCGGCGCCACCGTGTTCCAACAAGACGTCTTTGCCAGCCACGCCCAGATCTGCGGCACCGTATTGCACGTAGGTCGGCACGTCGGTGGTACGAATCAAGACGATCTTCACGTTTTCCTGGTTGGTATCCAGGATCAGTTTGCGGCTGGTATCCGGATCGTCGCGCAATTCTATGCCCGCACGCGCCAACAGTGGCAGCGTATCTTTGAAGATACGGCCTTTGGAAACAGCGATGGTCAATGTGTCGGTCATAGATTCAGGTTCTAGGTTCTAGGTTCTAGGTTCTAGTGTCTACTGTCTAGGTACAGGAAGAAGGTTTTCCCTCGGCCCTAGCACCTAGCACCTAGACCCTACGATGGCACCCGGCGGATCTTCGCGCCGAGCTGCGCCAGTTTCTCTTCGATGCACTCATAGCCGCGATCGATATGATAGATGCGGTCGACGACAGTATCACCTTCCGCGACCAGCCCTGCCAACACCAGACTCGCAGAGGCGCGCAGATCGGTGGCCATAACGGGTGCGGCGGTCAATCGCTTCACACCGCGGATAATCGCCGTGTTGCCTTCCACGCGGATATCGGCACCCATGCGCTGCATTTCGTGCACATGCATGAAGCGGTTCTCGAACACCGTCTCGGTGATGGTACCGACACCGTCAGCAACGGCATTGAGCGCTGAGAACTGCGCCTGCATATCGGTCGGGAAAGCAGGATAGGGTGCGGTACGGATATCCACCGATCGCGGACGCCGACCTTCCATGTCCAATTCGATCCAGTCCTCGCCCAGGGTGATTTTGGCACCGGCCTCGCGCAGCGATTGCAACACGGCATCCATGATATCCGGACGCGTATCCTTCAATTTGATGCGGCCACCGCTGATCGCTGCTGCGACCAGATAGGTGCCGGACTCGATGCGGTCAGGCATCACGCGGTACTCGGTACCGCGCAGATTTTCCACACCCTGCACGTAGATAGTATCCGTGCCTGCACCTTCGATCTTGCCACCCATCTTATTGATGAAGTTCGCCAGATCGACCACTTCGGGTTCGCGTGCCGCGTTTTCGATAATCGATTCGCCCGACGCAAGTGCCGCCGCCATCATCAGGTTTTCGGTACCGGTAACCGTGACCATATCCATCACTAACCGATTGCCTACCAGTCGCTTGGCGCGCGCCTTGATATAACCGTTCTCGACGCTGATGTCCGCGCCCAGGGCTTGCAGACCCTTCACATGCATATTCACCGGCCGCGAACCGATAGCGCAACCGCCGGGAAGCGACACATCGGCGGCGCCATAGCGTGCAACCAAGGGCCCCAGCACCAGGATCGATGCGCGCATGGTCTTTACCAGATCATACGGCGCTTCAAAAGTATTGATGGTGCGCGGATCCACCTCGATGTTCATCTGTTCATCGACCACCAGATCCACACCCATACGCCCGAGCAGTTCCATGGTGGTGGTTACATCGTGCAGGTGCGGCACGTTAGCGATGGTTACCGTGTCGTCGGCGAGCAGGGTCGCGGCCAGGATGGGCAGCACGGCATTCTTGGCGCCCGAGATACGGATCTCGCCACGCAGCGGCGCGCCGCCGCTGATGATCAGTTTGTCCAAGCGTCCTCCGGACTAATGTTAATTCCGCCCTGCTCGGACAAGTCCTGCGCGGGCTGACTGATAAGGGGGTGAGCTGCGCTTCTCCCCCTTATCGATCCCCCAACTGCGCTGAGGATGCCTGTCCTGATTATTCCGCCCTGCTCGGACAAGTCCTGTGCGGGCTGATTGCCAAGGGGGTGAGCTGCGCTTTTCCCCCTTGGCGATCTGTCTATAGCAGAGAGACTCCCGAAAGGAAGCTCCCGGCCGCATGCAGACTTCGGGGTAATGACAGCTGTCATATTCATCAACGAAACTGGCACTCACTGCTCCGGCAGGGCTATTGCAGACGTGATTGCAGCTTCCACTGCTCAGGGGTGTAGGTACGCAACGCCAGGGCGTGGATCTCGGCCTGCATCAGGTCGCCCAGTGTTCCATAGACCAGTTGATGCTGCTTCACCATGCCGATCTCATCAAAGGCAGCGCTGACGACCGTGGCTTCGAAATGGTCGCCCTCGCCCTTGACGATAGCCTGACAGCCGGGAATGCCAGCCTCAATCAACTGTTTGATCTGTTCCGCTTGCATACTGGTGGGTACTCGCTGCGATTGGGTTACGCCACGCCCCAGATAGGCGCGGCAGAAAGGGCGTCATGATATAGAAAAACCCCGCCCCGTGGCCAATCTCTGCGGACTGGGCTTAGCCACGGCTGAGCGGCAACACCTGATCCAGGCTGCTCACTCTGGCAATGGCCAGCATCTGCTGAGGAATATTAAGGAATTGAATGGACTTACCGAGTGCCTTGGCATTGCGCATCCACTCGACCAGCAGCGCCAAACCGGCGCTGTCGGCGCGTTCGACACCCTGCAGGTCGACCTTGATCTCCGTGTACTGATCCAGCAAACGCCGAAAATCGGACAATAGCCGTACCACGGTCGTGAAACTCAGCTCACCTTCCAGAATCAGGCGGCCACCCGGTCCCGTACGTAATGCAGCGTGGTTCATGTACCATCCCGGTCATTGCGCTCGGCGAGACGCTGGATCAGACCCTCAATGCCCGCGTTTTTTATTTCCGTGGCAAAGGTGGTGCGGTAATTCGATACCAGACTGATGCCGTCGATCGCCACGTCATAGACCTTCCAGCCATCGTCGCGCAGGATCATGCTGTAGCTGATCGGAATCGGCGGGCCACTGGCCTTAATTATCTCGGTACGTACCGTGACATCCTTGCTATCGGGACTGGGGCGAAACGGCAGGAAATTAACCTTCTCGTCGGAATATTCCAGCAGCGCCGTCCCATAGGTGCGCACCAGCAGGGTACGGAACTGATTCACGAACGCCTGTTGCTGTTCAGGGTTGGCCTGGCGCCAATACTTGCCTAATACCCAGCGCGCCATGCGCTCGAAATCGAAATGCGGCAAAACAATATCGTCCACCAGACCGTACAGACGTTTCGGCTCGGCCTTTATGACGTCGTGCTGCTCCTTGAGCACGGCCAGCATTCGGTCCGAGGTCTCCCGTACCAGGGCTTCCGGGTCCATATTGTCGGCCGCTGCTGCGCCAACGCCGTTCAGCAGCAAACTCAACACCAAAGAGGTGATCACCCGTTTCATTGCTTGGCACCTTCAGCGGCTTTGCTGAATAGGAATTGTCCAATAATCTGTTCCAGGACCAGTGCCGACTGGGTCAAACGGATTTCATCACCCGCCGCAAGCGTTTCTTCGGCACCACCTGGCTCTAGCGCCACATACTGCTCACCGAGCAGGCCGGCGGTAAATATCCGCGCGGAGGTATCCTTGGGAAATTTATTGTACTGCTGAGCGATCATCAAATGTACGACGGCTTCAAAGGTTTCCATGTCAAACTCAATGGACGCAACCCGACCGACGCGCACCCCACCCACTGATACCGGCGAACGCACTTTCAAACCACCCACGTTTTCAAACCGTGCGCTGATTACATAACCCTTGTCATTGGACATACTGCTGAGATTGCTGACCTGCATGGCCAACATAAACAGCGCCGCCAGTCCGGCTACGACAAACAGCCCGACACCAATCTCGATTGCTTTGATTCGTTCCATCGCTATACGTCCCCAAACATTAGCGCCGTCAACACAAAATCCAGGCCTAGCACCGCAAGAGCGGTATGCACCACGGTACGGGTCGTGGCCCGGCTTACGCCTTCCGAGGTCGGAATCGCATCATACCCCTCGAACAGTGCGATCCAGGTGGCGACAAAACCGAACACAATACTCTTGACAACACCATTGTAGATATCTTCGTGTAAATCCACCTTGGCCTGCATCTGCGACCAGTAGGCGCCACTGTCCACACCCAGGAGGCCAACGCCGACGAAATAGCCGCCAATAATACCCACAGCGCTGAAGATCGCCGCCAATAGCGGCATAGACAGAAATCCCGCCAGAAACCGTGGTGCAATCACCCGTTTGATCGGGTCGATCGCCATCATTTCCATACCTGACAGCTGTTCGGTCGCCTTCATCAGGCCGATTTCCGCGGCCAGTGCCGACCCAGCACGCCCCGCAAATAACAGTGCCGACACAACCGGCCCCAATTCACGCACCAGCGACAATGCCACTACGACGCCCAACGACTCTTCTGCGCCAAAATCCACCAGGGTGTTGTATCCCTGCAGCGCCATAACCATGCCGACGAACAGGCCCGACACCAGGATAATCACCAGCGACAACACGCCGACGGAGTGCATCTGCGCCAGGATCAAACGTGGCCGCAATAACAGCCCCGGCAACCCGGCCATAACGTTTACCAGGAACAGATTGCCGCGTCCCACGCGCTCGAAGATTCCCAGCCCGACACGGCCGACCTGCTGTAACCAGTCCATTACAACCCGTCCTTGGTGGAAAGCGCAGCCATCATTTCAAGCCACCGGCCAGCAGATCGTCACGATACGCCGGCGCTTTGAAATGGAACGGTACCGGACCGTCGGGGAGTCCGTGCATGAATTGCGCAACCCACGGCGATTCCGATCGATTGAGTGCTTCAGGTGTGCCGTGTTCAACCACCTTGCCGTCGGACAGCAGATAAATGTAATCCGCAATCGCCGAGGCTTCCTGGACGTCATGCGACACAATAATACTGGTCAGACCCAGCGCGTCGTTCAACAACCGAATCAGCTGCACCAGTGCACCCATGGAAATCGGGTCCTGCCCGGTGAAGGGTTCGTCATACATAATCATCATCGGGTCGAGCGCAATCGCCCGCGCCAGCGCCACGCGCCGCGCCATACCCCCCGACAGCTCACTGGGCATCAGACTGCGCGCGCCGCGCAGACCAACCGCCTGAAGTTTCATCAGCACCAGATCGCGGATCATCGACGCCGGCAGATCGGTGTGTTCCCGCAATGGAAAGGCGACATTGTCGAAGACCGTCAGGTCGGTGAGCAAGGCCCCGCTCTGGAATAGCATGCCCATGCGCTTACGCAGCTGATACAACTGAGCAAGTTTGAGCCGCGGCACTTCTTCACCATCCACCCAGACAGAGCCGGCATGCGGCTTGAGTTGCCCCCCCATCAGCCGCAACAGCGTGGTCTTGCCGGTACCGCTGGGACCCATGATGGCGGTTACCTTGCCACGGCGGATATCCAGATCCACACCGTCAAAGATCCACCGCGAACCGCGCGCGAAGCGCAGACCGCGAACCTTGACGAGTGTGTCATCAGACGATTGTGTAGGGGCTTCGGACATTAGGCCTGCAATTTGGTGGATTATGGCAGCGCACGCTGCTCAGCATACAAAAAGACCCGATCATCATGGCCAGCACCAGCATATCGATCAGCCACCGGTGTGTGGGGGCCCGTCCCGCCACCCTCAGCAGCCACTTCGATCCGCTCCAGGCCGTTCTTTGCGCGCGCAATTGTCACATTCCTGCGGCGCGCTTACTAGGGCCTGTTAACATACTTCGCGCACAGCCCCGGAGGGCGTGCGGTATTCCCCGTCCACGGCTTGGCAGCCACCGGCTTCTGTGTATCATGACGCATAATTAGACTTGGAACGCGGCACCATGACCAACGTCATACCCTTCAAACGTCCGCGTGCTGCCGACAAACATCAAGGCAACACCCTGTGTAAACGTGGCTTCCATAAATGGGTGGCCGAGCCGTCCAC
>JBGSOE010000118.1:0-6532 GCA_041739295.1 Thiohalobacterales bacterium
CCATTATTAAAAATCAACCTTTTACAACTTCCGGCCACTTCTTCCTTCTTTTTACATAAAAACAGCAGTTTATAAAGATTTAGGCACTTTCTCTACTCAGCGTTTTCCCTCTTTTTCCGACTTATTGTATGATCCGTTTACGCCAAATTTACGCCATTGGCGTAAATCAAGGGGGACCGTACATGGCAACATTCAGAAAGCGGAACGGCGGTTGGCGTGCAGAAGTTAGCATTAAGGGAATACGCACATCGGCGACGTTCACAACCAAGCGGGAAGCCCAGGCCTGGGCGGCACAAGAAGAGACCAAGTTGCGGGAAGATTCGGCTGGTAAGGTGCCGAACAAGCCATTCCGCGACCTACTCGATCGTTATAGTCGCGAGGTCAGTTCGAAGAAGCGTGGAGCTGTCCGGGAACAGAGGATGATCAACGTCATTCTGCGTGATCCAGTCGCCAATGTTTCATTACGCATGCTTGCGCCGACGGATATCGCTGCCTGGCGTGATCGGCGATTGAAGAATGTCTCGGGTTCGACGGTGGAGCGGGAGATGACGATTCTTTCGCATGCCTGTTCGATAGCGCGGCGCGAGTGGGGCTGGGTGCGCGTCAATCCTGTCAGCGATGTGAGGCGGCCACCGCCCACGGCAGCACGTACCCGGCGGCCGACAGCGGAAGAGACGAAGAGACTGCTGCATGCGCTCGGATATTCGCGAGAAACACCACCGGAGACGGCATCGGCGCGCGTCGGCGCGGCCTATCTCTTCGCTATCGAGACGGCGATGCGCGCGGGTGAGATCTGCAGCCTGGAGTGGGAACACGTAAATAAGCGGCATGTGCATTTGCCGCTGACGAAGAATGGCTATGCGCGGGATGTACCGTTGTCCGCCGAGGCGCGTCGTATCATCGAACAACTACGAACCCTGACCGGTAAAGAGGATACTGTTTTCTGTGTCCCGACGGCCAGCCTGGATGCGCTGTTCCGCAAGGCAAAAGCACGCGCGCTCGTTGAAGATCTGCATTTCCACGATACGCGTCGCGAAGCATTGACACGGATGACGAAGATTTTTGATGTGATGGAGCTGGCCCGGATCAGTGGTCACCGTGATCTTAGAGTGCTGCAGAATGTCTATTACGCACCATCGGTGAAAGATCTGTCCGATAAGCTCGACTAGGCGACCCGATTCTCCTGGTGTTTCTCAGTCCAGGCGATCACTTCCTTGGCCTTCCACAAGGGCTGCCCACGGCGTTTACTGCCGGCGACCGGCAACCTGATGGCCTGGGGAAACCCGGGGAGGGCAGTGATGCGGTCACGAACGACCGCTTCGGATCGCTTCAAATAAGCGGCGATCTCTTTCACAGACCATAAGTCCACTGTAATCGGGATGCGTGGGGATAAATTGTTGATCGCATCCAGGAGCATTTCGATCTGATTCATACTTGTGCCATGGCGTCGTCGTTTTCGATGTGATTATTGTATTGACCTGATCACAAGAGAATGAGGCTGAAACCCCACACCCAGAGGTGATCTTTCGGCTCATTTTCCGGCATATGCGGTCACTCCAACCGATCCATAAATACTATTTGAAATACGCCACCGTCACCCGAACCGCAACGCCGCGATAAACAAAAAATGTGGAATCATCCCACGCGGGTCCAGCGGTACGGTCGGCACCAGGTACACCAGCCACAGGGACAGCACTGACAGGGGCCAGGGCGCGCTTTGTCCGACGATAGATGTAGCCGGATTCTCGGCCGGTGCCGGTGTGGCGCAGGTACCTGGTGATCAAGCTCATCGGCAGCGAGCGATTCGAGGACAGCCGAAACATGGATTGCGTCGTAGCAGACTGTCGGCGACAGCGGTCTTCGCGCCGTCAAGCCTCAGGAGCTTGGCAATCGTGGTCAGGAGATGAGCGAGGAGTATCAGCAGATCCTTCATGGCGGAGCAGGGTAGATGTGCACGAGGACGTACTCACACACATAACCTGAAGGTTGTAGGTTCAAATCCTATCCCCGCTACCATTATTCAAAGGCGCTGATCCGCAAGGATCAGCGCCTTTTTTATTCTAGGCTGGCCTCACAGGTTCCGTCAGGTCGCAGGTTGCCACTATTCCCCGGATGTTTCGCAGCATTCTGTGTTAAATCCTTAGCACGACACACTCAACACAAACTAAGCCTGTCTAAATCAGAAGATACATGCCTATTAAGTAAGGCAACAAAATAAGAGTTATGACCTACTTGGCTAAGGAATGCTTAAGTTCACGTGCCAACCAGTCAACTAAGGTGCGAACTCGCGTGGCCATAAGTCGTGTATGCGGATAGACAAGACTCAAGGGTAGAGAGTCAGTTTCAAAATTATTCAGAATTATTTCTAGTTCCCCGCGTTCAACCCAGGGTGCCACTTGATAGTTGAAAAACCAACCGATGCCCAAACCGGCAACGCAGGCGTCTACGGAGGCCTTTACCTGGTTACAGACCAGAGAGCCGTTAACGTGAACAGCCAGTCGTTTCCCGTTATCGTTAAAATGCCAGACCGACTTCGATGCAAGACCGGTGAAACGTACGCAGGGTAACTCGGATAATTGTTCCGGGTGCTGCGGAGCGCCGCCCAACGTTGCCAATAAGGCCGGGCTTGCACAGATCACGCGACGAACTTCACCGACCGGCTTGGCGATGAGTGAAGAATCATCAAGCGGTGTAATCCGTACGGCCAGATCAATCCCTTCATCTAACAGATTAACAACCCGGTCAAGCAACAGTAGATTGACCTGTACGCGCTGGTATTTTTTGAGGAAACGCGTGACTGAAGGTGCGACGTGCATTTCACCAAAGCGCACGGGTGCCGTGAGCGTGATGGTCCCGTTGGGTTCTACCTGGTCCTGAGTGAGCGCAAGTTCGGATTCCTCAATATCCGCGAGAATCTTGAGGCAGCGTTCCAGATAGAAGCGTCCTTCTTCGGTAAGTGAAATCCGTCGCGTCGTTCGATTAAACAGCCGAATCTGTAACGATTCTTCGAGCGTTGCCAGCATACGGACGACCGAAGGCAGGGATTTTCCGAGCGCATCGGCCGCTGCCGTCAGGCTTCCCTGTTGGGCAATCTGCACGAATACCGCTATCGCTCGAAGCTTATCCATGTCCGAAGATTACTCCAATAAATTGAGTAATTAAATAGAAATAACGGCATTTATTGCGATACGTAGATTCACTAGCCTGTGCATCACAGAGTACAGGGTGCTCTGAAGCCACCCCCGGCTAGCTAACTATTTACGAGAGGTAACGAACATGAAAGCGGCGATCATAGTGGTGTCAGATCCGAAATCCGGTTCAGAGGAAGCATTGGGCCGGGTATTCAACGCACTGGCAGCGGCCTACGACTACAAGCAGCATGGCGATGAAGTCAGTGTCTTATTCCAAGGCGCCGGCTCACGCTGGATCGGCGAACTCAGCAAATCCGACCACCCGGTTCACGACTTGTTCGAGGCGGTTAAGGACACTGTGGCAGGCGTATCCTGTGGCTGCGCCGAGGTCTTTGGAGCTACCCAGGAAGTGGAGAAATCCGCTTTTGAGTTTATCAAAGACAACGCTGTTCCAGGAACACGCGGCCTGCCCAGTCTGCGTAAGCTGGTTGCCGACGGTTACACCATACTGAGTTTTTAAAAATGAAAACGGGCAGGGCAGTGCAATACTGCTGCTGCCCGTCTTCACTTTACGCCCGTAAGAGGCTGTGAAATGCGGATTAACAACCCCTATCACGAAGGCGAACGCGCAGTACAGCAACGCGCCTCTGAAGCAGAGATGGCACGCATGAACGGCGGCGTGGTAAGCACTGTGATCCCGGCAGGTGCGTTACGCTTTATAGAACAGCAGCCGATGGTGGTGATCGGTAGCCTTGATCGCGACGGTCGTGTCTGGGCCTCAGTACTTTTTGGTCAACCGGGATTTTTACGTGCGCTGGATGAGCGCACGTTGGAGATCACTATTTCACAAGCACGCTCAGCCGGAGACGATCCGCTGTGGGCCAACCTGGTCGACAATTCGAGCGTCGGTTTGGTTGTCATCGAGTTGGACTCACGCCGTCGGCTTCGGGTTAACGGCCGTATGAGGAAAGTGGCGGCTGAACGCTATATCGTTGATGTTGATCGCGCCTATCCTAACTGCCCGAAATACATTCAGCGTCGAGATTGGAAGTTACCCTCAGCAGAATTAGACCGTAAGTCAGTGCCGAGTACACGAGGTGAAGTCCTGAGTGATGCACAGAAAGCCTGGATCGCTGGTGCTGATACTTTCTTCGTTGCCAGCGCCCACCCTGACCATGGTGTTGATGCATCACACCGTGGCGGTCGTCCGGGCTTCGTGCAGCTATTAAACGACAGGCAAATCCGTGTTCCGGATTTCTCCGGCAATAGTATGTTTAATACGCTGGGTAATTTCACTAGCTATCCATTTGCAGGATTGGTCTTCATCGATTTTGAGCGTGGGTGCCTACTGCAACTTACGGGTCGCCCCGAAATCATATGGGACCTTACCGACACGCAAGACACTACCGGTGGTACCCAGCGATACTGGCAGCTCGATATAACAGGCTGGCAGGAAAGCGTGTTGCCGTTTCGCCTTGCGTGGGAGTTTCTGGACTATTCCCCGTTCATACCGGAACAACGTCCAGCGGCACCCGTGGACAATACCCTGTCACTCAGGGTTGAGCGGGTTCAGCGTGAAGCCGAACGTGTGAAATCGTTCCGGTTACGCGCAGTGGACGGTGCTTTATTGCCAGCCTTTCAGCCGGGTGCGCATCTGCCAGTTGTGGTGATGACACCTGATGGCGCTGCAGCGGAGCGTCACTATTCACTGCTCTCCGATCCCAGTGATAGAACATTGTATGAAATCGGTGTCCTTGCTGAATCAGAAGGCCGAGGCGGCTCACTCTACCTCCACGAACAAATACATGAGGGCGATGTGCTCGAATGCCGAGCGCCCGAAAATGAATTTCCCATGGCAGACAATGCAGATCACAGCGTGCTTATCGCCGGTGGCATCGGCATTACCCCCATTCTTTCTATGTTGCACAGGCTGGTATCGGAAGGCCGGTCATTTGAGTTGCACTACAGTGCCCGCACGCAATCAGGCTTTGCTTTTCATGACAGGATCGTGCAGCTAGCGGGTGACAGAGCACATTTTTATGCATCGCGAGACCCGCATGGCCAGCGTCTGGATCTAGTATGCTTACTCTCAATGCCGGGGCCTGGCGTGCATGTGTACATCTGTGGTCCGCGGCGGATGATCAGTGCAGTACGCGAAGTGGCTGCTGCGCAAGGCTGGCTTTCTGCCCAGATTCATATTGAGAGTTTCGGTTTCCAGCCGATGGCCGATGATCGTCCGGTACGCGTCCATCTGGCAAAATCAAACATGACGCTCACCGTGCCCGCCAAGCGCAGTATTCTCGATGCCCTTCTGGATGCTGGTATGAGCGTGCCACACAACTGCAAGCGAGGCGAGTGCACAATGTGCACCACACGAGTGCTTTCCGGAGAGCCTGATCACCGCGATCTTTGCCTTAGCCCAGAAGAGAGGGTTAGCTCAATGTGTGTATGCGTGTCACGCGCAAAAGGCGATGAATTACAACTAGACTTGTAATTCATCAGCATAGTGCTGTTGCACTGTCAGGTGTTGATTTGGTTGCAATGCGCCATTCTCTGTACGTTTAATATGCCATCTGCAACGCAGTCCCATTGACATCCGGGACTAATCAGGCTGGCAGTCCTTGGCGTGTAATCGAGTAGCGATTGATTACAGTCCTAGCTCACTTAAACTTTTATGATCGTCCGGACGGGGTCCCAGCGGCCAGTACGCCCATAATTCCTTTATCAGTCTATATTCGCCATGTGCGGCTGGAAGCAATAAGGCATCGGACAAGCGTGGCGCTGCGCTATCCCTCGTTGATAAATTACTGCGCTCCCCTGTATCGGCGCGCAAGCCAGTAATCAACTGAAATCTTGCCCGGTCCCTTCGCGATCAGGAACAGCAATACCGTCGCCCAGACACCGTGGATCGGGTAGGCATCGGGATAGACGAAAATTTCGATGACCAGTGTCATGCCAAGCAGGGCCAGCGCCGAGAATCGGGTCGCGAGTCCAAACAGGATCAGGATGGGTAAGAGGTGCTCGGCGAAGGCGGCCATCGTGGCGGCAATCTCGGGCGGGATGAGGGGCAGGTTGTATTCGTAGGTGAAAAGCATCACCGCCGAATCGGACAAGTGGGGCCAACCCAAATGAAACTCGCCGCTGATAATGTCGATGACCAGCCCCTCGATTTTGGTCTGGCCCGATTTCCAGAATACCGCTGCAATTGAAAATCGACCGAGCGCTGCGATAAGCGAATCCGGGATGCACCCGAATAGCGAGATGATCCGTTGCATGAGGTTCGCCATTTTGGACGGGCTATGGGTTGTGTCACTTATCACTGCCTGACTGGAATTCATGGTTGATTCCTCTTGGAGAGTTTCATGCTGGAAATGGCCTGCTTCTGGATGAGCAAACCCAAT
>JBGSOE010000185.1:0-4103 GCA_041739295.1 Thiohalobacterales bacterium
ATCGTCGACGATCTTGACAGCAAATCCCATACCGAACTGGTACTGCCCTTGGCGCTACTGTTCGGCTACGGCGCACTGCGCCTGGGCAGTTCACTGTTCAACGAGCTACGCGACTCGGTATTCTCGCGCGTGCGCCATGGCGCCATGCGCAGCGTCTCGGTGCGGGTGTTGGAACATTTGCATAAACTCTCGTTGCGCTATCACCTGGAACGCAAGACCGGTGGCATCTCGCGCGATATTGACCGCGGCACGCGCAGCGTCAGTTCGCTACTCAACTACATGGTATTCAGCATCCTGCCGACGCTGGTCGAGGTGTTGATGATCGCCGGCATTCTGCTCGTCAAGTACGATCCCTGGTTCGCGGCGGTCACCTTCGGCTCAGTGGTCGTTTATATCGTCTTCACATTGCTGATCACCAACTGGCGCATGCCTTATCGCGTCACCATGAATGCCATGGATTCACAGGGCAATACGCAAGCAATGGATAGCTTGATCAATTACGAAACGGTGAAATATTTTGGCAACGAAGACCATGAACTGCGCCGTTACAATGAGACCCTGCGGGTCTGGGAAGATGCTGCAGTCAAAAGCCAGACCTCACTATCAGCATTGAATATAGGACAATCCGCCATCATCGCCGTGGGCGTCACGCTGGTAATGATCCTCGCCGCTCAAGGCGTCGTGGCGGGCGAGATGTCCATTGGCGACCTGGTTCTGGTCAATGCCTTCCTGTTGCAGTTGTTCATCCCGCTGAATTTTCTGGGCGTCGTCTACAGCCAACTCAAGCACGCCATCATCGACATGCGGCTGATGTTCGATGTTCTGGAAAAGCAGCCGGAAATCGTCGATCAACCCGACGCTGAAACGCTTACAGTCAACGGCGGCGAAGTACGCTTTGAGAATGTCTCCTTCGCCTATGATGCAGAACGTCCGATCCTGCATGACGTGAGTTTCACCATACCGTCCGGCCATAAAGTCGCTGTAGTCGGCCCCAGCGGAGCCGGAAAATCCACCCTCGCCCGCCTGTTGTTCCGCTTCTACGATGTCAGCGGCGGCCGCGTGCTCATCAATGGCCAGGATGTGCGCAAGGTTACGCAGGAAAGTTTGCGCGCCGCCATCGGCATTGTTCCGCAAGATACGGTGCTGTTCAACGACACGCTGTATTACAACATCGCCTATGCGCGGCCTGGCGCCAGCCGCGACGAGGTCGAACGCGCCGCGCAACTCGCGAATATTCATGACTTCATTGCAGGACTACCGAAAGGCTACGACAGCCTGGTTGGTGAACGCGGATTAAAACTCTCTGGCGGGGAAAAACAACGCGTCGCCATCGCCCGCGCCATCCTCAAAAACCCACGCGTCCTGGTTTTCGATGAGGCCACCTCAAGCCTCGACTCTCACTCAGAGCAGACTATCCTCGACGCGTTGCGCCTGGTCGCCACCAATCACACCACGCTGGTCATTGCGCATCGGCTATCGACCGTGATCGATGCCGATACCATCCTGGTCATGGAATCAGGACGCGTCGCCGAACGCGGCTCGCATCAGGCATTACTTGCGCAAGGCGGAATTTATAGCCAATTGTGGGCACTGCAGCAGGAAGAACGCAAACGCGAAACGGCAGGTGTTGAGGAATTTGTTACCGCGGCGGACTGAATTTTTTGAACCGCCAAGTACGCCAAGGTCGCCAAGAAAACCTGATTAATGAAACTTCTTTTAAACCGTCATTGCGAGAAGCAAAGCGACGAAGCAATCTCCAACTGACGGAGTAAGTTTGCATAAGATTGCCACGCTACGCTCGCAATGACGGCATCGATACTGATGTCGGAAGTGCCGAGCAATCCTTGCGCCGTCATTCCGGCGAATGCCGGAATCCAGCAGTTAATACCTATTAATCAGGTTTTCTTGGCGACCTTGGCGTACTTGGCGGTTAAAACTTTTTTTCTTGGCATTCACCGCGTCTTGGCGGTTCAATGTATTTCTAGCTTTGACACGCCCACGATCAATCCTCCTCGACACCCTCGATGTCTTCTTCCAGCACATTAATCATGGCAATCATGTCCGCTGGTAGCGGCGCATACCACTCCATGACCTCGCCGTTAGCGGGATGACGCAGACTCAGACGCGTCGCATGCAACGCCTGTCGGTTGAATGCTAATACTGCTGCGCGCGCTGTCGCACTCATGCCTGCAGGAACCCGCGGCCGTCCACCGTAGACCGGGTCGCCGAGCAACGGGTAACGCAGATGTGTCATATGCACGCGGATCTGATGAGTGCGCCCGGTCTCCAGATTAACGCGCACCAAAGTATGGCCACGGTAGCGCGCCTCGATACGGTAGTGTGTGATGGCCGGCTTACCGAAGCTGGTCACGGCCATGCGCTTGCGATCAGTTGAATGCCGACCAATCGGCGCATCCACCGTGCCACCCGCGACCAACAGGCCCCACACCAGCGCCAGATATTCACGTTTAACCGTGCGCACCTGCAACTGCGCGACCAGCGATTGGTGCGCTGTGAGATTGCGCGCCACCACCAATAACCCGCTCGTATCTTTATCCAGTCGATGCACAATGCCAGCACGCGGCACCGTGTTCAGGGAGGCGTCGTAATGCAGCAAGGCATTCTGCAACGTGCCGTCAGGATTGCCGGCGGCCGGATGCACCACCAGTCCAGCCGGCTTATTGATGACCAGCAGGTCCCGGTCTTCATAGACCACCTCAAGGGCAATATCCTGCGCAATCACGCCGGTCGCCTCTTCGAGTTCGGCGGCGATCACAATCCGCTCGCCACCCAGCACCCGATCCTTGGTCTTGCGCTGTGCTCCATCGACCAGTACTTCACCGGCGCGGACCCACTGCTGCAGGCGACTGCGTGAATAATCCGGAAACAATTCGGCCAGTACCTGGTCCAGCCTTTGCCCCGCCGCCGTGGTCGGAATTTGCGCCGATAACGCCACCTGCTGAGTCATCGGCCTACGCTCCGGTTTGGGGTATACTGCCCGCGCCCGCCCCTGAGGCTACCGGGAGTGGCATCTTTCTCTGTCATGGATCTACAAGGTAACTGCATGCGTCTCGCTTCAATTGTGTTGGTGCTGGTAAGTTGGCTGAGTGGTTGCTCGCTGTTGCCAGACCAGATCGACGAAACCAAGGACTGGTCGGCCCAGAAGCTCTACTCCGAAGCCAAGTCGTCCATGGGTGAGTCCGACTGGGAACACGCCATTGACCTGTATGAAAAGCTCGAGGCTCGCTACCCATTCGGCCGGTATGCCCAGCAGGCCTTGTTGGAGTCAGCCTACGCCTACTACAAATACGACGAGCCGGATTCGGCGATCTCCGCACTCGACCGCTTCATCAAGACCTATCCGCGGCAACCCAATCTGGATTATGCCTATTATCTGCGCGGCCTGGTGAACTTCGGCCGCGGCGAAAATTTCATGGACCGGATCCTGCCGCGCAACGAGGCGGAACGCGATGCCGGCGCGGCACGCGAGTCCTTCTTCGATTTCGCCGAAGTGGTCAAACGCTTCCCGGAAAGCCGCTACGCCAAAGATTCCGGGTTGCGCATGGTATACCTGCGCAACAATCTCGCCCAGTACGAAATGCATGTAGCGGATTATTACATGCGCCGTGGCGCCTATGTGGCCGCCATCAACCGCGCAAAAACAGTGGTGGAAAATTACGAGGGAACCCCTGCTGTACCCACAGCACTGGCGACCCTGGTGCAGGGCTACCGCAAGCTGGGGCTGGATGAACTCGCTGCCTCATCCGAACGGGTATACAAGCTTAATTATCCCGACCGGGCTATGCCGTAACCCGATGTACCGCGGCTGAAGGAAAAGACCTTCCCCGATATACCGCCGCGGTGAAAAAAAAAACCCTCTCCGATGTACCGCTGCGGTGGGGACAGATCTTTAGCTCTGTCCCCGTCCGTGCGGACCACGCAGATAAAAGAAACCGCTGTGGACCGCGACGGCCCCGCGTGACGCACCATACCTGCTGCTCGCCATCCATCGCGACTACGTGAGCGCGGGTGCCGACCTGATCACGGCGTCTACGTTCCGCACGACCGCGCACACACTCGCGAAAGCCGGCATGGCTCATGAC
>JBGSOE010000196.1:0-6228 GCA_041739295.1 Thiohalobacterales bacterium
TGTCATGCCATCATGTAATGCTCAATAATGATCTGAATCACACTCTGTGACAATTTCAACTTTCGACAAGCGGGTTCTGATCGAACAAGTACGTTATATTGAAGCGACGCATTCGCTTGTCAGCGATAGTGGGGGATTGTCAGCGGAATTCCCTGCGCACAGTGATTTCGAAACCCGCCTGTGGCAACGGGCAAACCACCTTGTCGATCGCCATGAGCTGCGACCCATACTGGGGCGCGCTGCGATACTATCTCGCCGTGCCAACCTGGTTGCATTACTCGTAGTGGCGCTGCTGGGTGCCTCGGCGACGCTCTTCGCCGTTACCGGCAGCAGTACCATTAATGTCTACTGGCTGCTGCTGGTCTTGCTGGGTTTTAATCTGCTGTCCATGTTGCTGTGGCTGGTGGGTATCAGCCTGAACCTGGAAGGTTTGATAGCCGGCATCCTGCCGAAATTTACGCGCTGGCTGCCTGGCCAGCTAGCCAATAAAGGCACGTCCAGCGCGCCGGCGGACCGCGCCTGGTTGACCTGTCACTTTGGCGGAGATGTTGGGAAGTGGCAGCTGAGTAAACTGACACATCAGTTATGGCTGATGTATTTGCTCGCCGGGTTAGGCTTTTTAGTGTTGGCACTCATGGCCCGTCAGTATGATTTCGTCTGGGGCACAACGCTATTATCCGACGCGGCCTTTGTGAAGCTGACGGATGTCCTGAGCATGCCATTGCACGCATTAGGCTTTACCACGCCCTCAGTTGAGCAGATACAGGAGACCCGCATCGGCGCGCTGAATACCTTAACGGCCGATCATCGTTATCGCTGGGCGCAGTTTTTGTTGGGGTCTTTGCTGTGCTTCGGCATCGTTCCGCGAATGCTGCTCTGGTGCTGGTCGCTGTTGATGGGCATCGCTGCACGGCGTCACTTCACACTCGATTACTATCTTCCCTATTACATCAGCTTGCGTCAGCAATTAATGCCACTCGCAGGTCACGGCCAGATCGTTGATGCAGATGCGTCACCCCCTGACGCCGCAGACATGCCGACCATTAATCCCGTGCCGCATACACTCCCAGTGGAGACTCAGTGGGTTTCGGTGGAGCTGGGTGACAACATTACTTGGCCGATGGCGGCTGTTAGTGCCGAAAATGATCTGGGACAGATCATTGATCGTGAGTCGCTGGCGCGTGTCCTGCAGCGTCTGAGGGCCAACGAGCATTCTGTTATTGCAATAGCGGTATCAGCCGCCCGACCACCTGATCGTGGTGTGCAGCGCACTGTCACTAACCTGATATCGAACAGCGCGCAGAGTTGGCTGGTGCTTCTGCACGCACAGGATCAAGACAGCTTACCAGCGACGCGAATGGCGGCCTGGTACCGATTGGCCAAGGCCTGCAATGTCCCGGCCGACCAGGTTATCAGCATGAGCGTGGCATAAGACAATGCAAAAGCCCACGCAAAACGCCGATCTCCTGCCGATTAAAGTTGCCGTTGTCGGTCATACAAACACCGGAAAGACATCGTTGATCCGCACCTTGCTGAGAGACGATAGGTTCGGCGAGATCAGTGATGCCGCCGGTACGACGCGTTCTGTCGAGAAATCGGCGATCTTCGCGGCCGACGCTGAGGTGTTGACGCTATTCGATACTCCCGGGTTTGAGGATTCCAGCGCGCTGTTGCTGGCACTCGAAGAACTGGCAATAACCGTCCAAGCAAAATCGCCGGTCGAATTACTGCAGGCATTTATCGCCCGGCACGAAAATTATCCTGCATTTGCCCAAGAAACCAAGGTGCTTCGGCAAGCCATCAACAGTGACGTACTGCTCTACATTATCGATGTGCGCGAACCTTTATTGGGAAAGTACCGCGATGAGGTCGAAATCCTGAGCAAGGCCGGAAAACCGATCATCCCGGTGTTCAATTTTATTGCCGGGCACCGAGATGCCCTGGCGCGATGGCGTGAACAGATGGCCCATTTCAATCTGCATGCGGCATTGGAATTTGACACGGTCGCCTATGATTTCGAGGCCGAAAAACGCCTTTACCAAAAACTGCAAAGCCTGCTTGAGCCGCGTTACGCTGTGCTACAGACACTCATGGATTACCGGCAGGAGATCTGGAGCAGTCTGTCTCATGCCGCAGCGCAGCGTATCTTCCAGTTACTTGCGGAAGTCGCCTGTTATCGGCTGGAGGTCGATGGCAAGAGTGATATCGCGCGCGCCAATGTCGATGCCATGCAGGATTTTGTACGTGGGGCTGAACAACGTGCGTTGCAGGATTTGCTGGCAATCTTTGCGTTTACCCAACTGGATGTCGAGCTTCAGCAGTTACCCGTGCGCGATGGGCAATGGGTTCTGGATATATTCTCACCCAGTGCATTAAGGGCGTTCGGACTTAACGCCAGCGCGACTGCGTTAAAAGGCGCCGCCGCCGGCGCGGGTATCGATTTGATGGTCGGCGGTTTGAGTCTTGGTGCGGCAACCCTGTTAGGGGCGGCTCTGGGCGCGGGCTGGGCTACCCTGCGACGCTATGAACAAGAGTTAATGGCGGCCTGGCGCGGACACAAATGGCTGTGTGTGGATGACAACACCATCAGCCTGCTGTACCTCAGGCAGCGCGAATTACTGCGTACGTTGACGCGGCGCGGACATGCGGCCCAGGACAAAATGGAACTCACGTATAACCCGCAGCATGCGCTTCCAAAGCAATGGGCTAAGACCCTAAAAGAGCTGCGCCAGCATCCTGAATGGCAATACCCTTTGGCAGCCGAGCAGGACTACCAGCAGCTGAAGACGCAAGTTATAAGCTGGCTATTAAACGATCAATAGTCTGATTAACTGTGATTATAGGGCGCCAATGTTACTGGCAGAGTAAGGCTGCTGTGACCCAAGCGAAATAGATTCATAATCCAGTATCGATCACATCGAATAACCCCCACCACCCTATCAGTGATTCTGGCCCGAACAGTGTTGCTCTTTAAGAGACAAGATAAGCGTGATTAGCCATTGAGTTCCAGTTTGATCTGGATCAGTTCGGTTTCTGTGCGGACGACCATAATGATCGTGTAGGGTGTTGATTAATTTGTATGAGAGGTAACGTCATGACGACATGGATAGTGGTAGTCGACAGCAGCCGCGGAAAGATTTATGTGCAGGACAAGCACAGTAGCGAGTTGCTGGAAAAGGTTGATTTGGTGCATCCGAGTGCGCGTCTGCATGGACTGGATCTCACTTCCGATCGTCCCGGAAAACATGTTGGTGCATTCGGTCAGGGTCAGCATGTCTTTGATGCCCGGACCGATGCCAAAGAACATGAGGCCGAGACGTTTGCCAGAGAGATTGCCGAACGGCTTGAGACGGGCCGCACCAGCGGTCAGTTTCAGAATCTGGTGCTAATGGCCCCGCCGGAGTTTCTGGGGGTGCTGCGTGAACAACTCAGTGATGGGGTGCGCAAACTGGTCGTCGAGGAAATCGCTAAGGATCTTGTCACGCACTCCAGCGAGGAAATACGCGCTAAACTACAGCATAGTCTCTAAGCGGCAGGAGGCGAGGCGGATATTTTTCGAGTTGTGAATGATGGAGTGAGGGAATTGATATGAGCAAAACCAAAATTCCAGTATCCAGTGACAAGCCCGTGGTTAACGCTCGCCAGGGTGGCGACTGGCAGGTAGATTTCAATGTTGATCCAGAGCTGCGACAAAAAATGATTGCTGAGGCCGCCTACTTCCTGGCGGAACATCGTAGCTTTTATGGTGGAGACCCGGTGCAGGATTGGCTCGTGGCGGAGTCGGAAATCGATGTTTTCCTGCGGAGTGGATCTTCGGCCACGCATGAAGAAGCAGCGGCCTATGTGCGCTTACGCGAGGAGGTCCGCAAGGCATTCTCCCAGATAAAGGATGTTGTTAATGCCGCCGTCCTCAAGAAAGCCTTTGAACGGAGTCTGGCAGAGGTCAAACAGGTGGAAAGCCACTCCGCCGACGCGTTGCACAGAGCGGCCAGCGTGCTTCGGGAGGATATGGCCCTTGCATCTGAACGGATGGGGCCAACATGGGAACATTTTTCCGAGCGCAGTGCCGATCTGTTCTCGGTATGGAAGGACCGCAGTCGTGAGTTTCTGATGAACTCGGCTGATGCCGTGCGTGACTGGTTGCAGCATGAACATCAGGGACCTCGTCACTAGAACCTATCTCAAAATTGCAGATGGCGTGTCTAGACAAGGCGCGGCCCCCGCGCGGAGCGGGGTTTTGCCGGATAAATGAGCGCCGGAGCAGGGTTCGTAACGCCGTATAGACGCGCCAGGTGCATTTTGATATAGGTTCTAGCCTGATTCCCGGGTCCACGAAATCGGCCCATGCGGATCAGGGCTAATCTGCGATGCATTCGATCTGCAGAGTAGGTGTGCCGAAAATACTCATTGGCTTGAGTCAGTAACGAGAGTGGCTGAGAGGCTGCTCTCGTTTTTTGGAAGTTCAATCACCAGGAGATAGATCATGATGAAACAGAAAAGTATCGGCGAGAGCCTCGTAGCAGCCCTGGCCATGAGTGCATTATTGGTAGCGCTCTCTGGTTGCGATAGTCAAAAAGGCCCGGCTGAGGAGGCCGGCGAGAAAATTGACAACGCTGCAGAGCAAGCTGGAGATCAGATCGAAAAAGCCGGCGATGCCGTCCAGGATGCGGTACAGGACGACAAGAAATAAGCTTAACCAAGAAATAAGCATTACTCAGAGGCGCCAGTGGCGCCTCTATCCTGATGCGTGAATTCGAGCAGAATCTGAAGAGAGAAACGTCACCATGCTAGTTACCTTTTCATGCCCTGCCTACGCGGATATTACAATGTTCGGCGACGTGGCACTCCGGCTGCTCAAAATGATGGGGCATAGCGGCACGGTGCCAAGTGCTCTTCTCGCGGAAGATGTTCCGGCGGCGTTGATGCGCCTGGAGGCCGCGGTCGCGGCGGACAGCTCGTCGTCGCAGCCGGACCTGTCCGAGGAAGGAGAGGACGATGAACCCGTCGTCAGTCTATCGCACCGGGCCATTCCGTTGGTCGAACTGCTCAAGGCCGCGGCCAAGGCCGAGTGCGATGTGATGTGGGAAAGTAACACCTGATTCGAACTGGCAAGTGGCAGTGATCAAGGGCGAACGCTTCAACAGTATTTCACATCTGGTCGGTGCCGCGCTGGCGCTCGCGGGTGCCGTGGTACTGGTTGTGGTGGCGTCACGGAATGGCGATATAAACCGCATTGTGTCGTTCAGTATTTATGGTGCCACGCTTTTTTTTCTGTATTTGATTTCCACGCTATATCACGGCTTGCCGCATGGGCGCGCGAAACGCGTGTTTCGTATACTCGATCATCAAGCGATTTATCTGCTCATCGCCGGTACTTACACACCATTCACGTTGATTACGCTTGACGGTATTGTGGGTTGGTGGCTGTTCGGCGCGATCTGGGGATTGGCGATGCTGGGATTTGTGCTTGATGCGCTGCCGCGGCGTGGCGCACGGGTGCTGCCGGTGGTGATTTACTTGGTGATGGGCTGGCTGATCGTGCTGGCAATCAAACCATTGCTTGCGGTATTGCCACACGCGGGTTTCAACTGGCTATTGGCTGGCGGTATTTTCTATACCTCCGGTGTTGTGTTTTACGCGCTTGATCGTCGTTTTCCGTGGATGCACGGTGTGTGGCATTTGTTCGTGCTGGCCGGCAGTATCAGCCACTATGTGGCGATTCTGATCTATGTCTGACAGCCAATCATGATCTCAGCTGTCATGCCTGCTGTGCAGAACCCGGATGGCTGGGTGGATCGATTCATACCATCAAACAAGATCAAAAACGTTGGCCTTGAATTTCAGAAATCATCCTGAAAAAATCATCTCAGCCACGGAAACACACGGACGACACTGAAACACAGTGCATGCCTGGAGCGACTAGTCAGCACCTTGCGGGTGATGGCGGTGCCGGCGTGAAGCTTATGGGCACCTCTAAAAATTCACTGAAGGCGCGCTGGCTGCGTTGCAACCGGGCTCAAAATGCGGGGCCGGGAAGCGGCAGACTCCGTGTAAACTCCGCTTTTTACTCGGTGCTGCGCACCTCGCCCTGCGGGCCGGCTGGCGCCGTTCTCTCCGCTTCGCTTCGAGTCGCCCGGTTGCGCCTTGCCATCATCGCCTTGATTGAATTTTTAGAGGTGCCCTTATGATCTTGTCCGGGTTTTTCCGTGTGATTCCGTGGCAAATGCG
>JBGSOE010000226.1:0-10946 GCA_041739295.1 Thiohalobacterales bacterium
TTCTTCTCACCTTTGCTGTTACGCGCCGGACTGCGCTATCTGCTGCGGCATCGCTGGCAGGGTCTGTTGGCCATATCCGGCATCGCGCTGGGCGTGGCCGTGGTGCTGGCGGTGGACCTGGCCAACAGCGGTGCACGCGCCGCCTTCGAGTTATCCGCGCAGCAGTTACAGGGCCGAGCCACGCATCGCCTGACCGTGCCCGGTGCCGCGTTGCCCGATGAGGTCTATGTCAACCTGATACGCCAGCCCGGTGCACCGCCCATGGCGCCGGTGGTGAGCGGCTGGGTCAGGGTCGAAGGCGGCACGGGACGTTACCACCTGATGGGTTTTGATCTGTTTGCCGAAGCGCCGTTCCGCGGTCAGCTTGCCGCAGTATCCAATAGTACCGGTTTCACCGGCGACTGGCTGACACAACCCGGCGCCCTGGTACTCGGTACAACAACGGCACGCACGCTCGGTATCGATGCTGGCGATAGGCTGAACATTGTTTATCGCGGCAGACCCGCCACCCTCAACGTGTTGCGTATTGAACCGCAGCAAAGCAGTGCCGGCGATGACCTGCTGCTGGTCGATATCGCCACTGCCAAATCCGTGCTGGATATGCAGGATCAGCTCAGCTATGTGGATCTGATACTGGATGCTGCGGGTGAACAGTGGGTCCGGCAACGCATTCCTTCCAGTGTGCAGTTGCAGACGGTCGCCGATCAGGCGCGGGGAGTGACACGGTTGTCTGCGGCGTTTGAACTCAACCTCACCGCCATGAGTCTGCTTGCAATGCTGGTCGGCATGTTTCTCATCTTCAATGCCATGACCTTTTCCATGGTGCAGCGGCGCAATCTGTTCGGGCGGCTGCGCGCTATCGGTGTGACACCGCGCGAACTCTTCAATCTGATTCTGCTGGAAGCCTTGATCGTGGCCGTGCTGGGAACCTTGCTTGGCCTGTTGCTTGGTGTATGGCTGGGACAGGGGCTAACACGGCTGGTAGCAGCGACGGTCAGCGAACTCTACTACAACGTCAGCATTACCGCCCTGCATCTGGAGTGGACCTCACTGCTGATCGCTGCTGGTCTCGGCGTGGTGGCGACACTGCTGGCGACACTGGTGCCCGCCTGGCACGCCGCGCGCACACCACCCTTGACGACCTTATCGCGGGCGGTACTGGAGCAAGCAACGCGGCGCGGTGTTCCACTCTGGGCACTGCCCGGACTGGTGTTGCTGGTGACGGGATTGCTACTGGCATTGGTCGTGCCGGGCGGCGTGATCATGAGCTTTGTCGGTTTGTTTATGCTGGTGCTCGGCGCCGCCATGATGACACCGATGATGATACGCGCACTGCACTGGGTACTGGCGCGCGCTGCGTTGCCCGGCATCTGGCGGATGGGTGTGCGCGACCTGGATCGGCATTTGTCGCGCTTGGGAATTGCTGTGGCGGCGCTGATGGTGGCGTTGTCGGCCAGCGTTGGTGTCGGCGTGATGGTGGATAGCATGCGCGGCTCGGTCAACACCTGGCTGAGTGACCTGTTAAGTGCAGATCTCTATGTGGCAGCGGAAGGTTTTGATGAGGGCGCGCGTCTTGCGGATGCTGTGGCGGATGCCGTGGTTGATGACGTAGCGCGATTACACAGTCTGGCAACGTTCAGCCGTTACCGCGAGACCACACTGCCGTTGGCCGGGCGGCGTGTGCAACTCATCGGTGCGCACCTGGCCGCACCGTCGCGGCGCGGGTTCGCGCTGTTGAGTGGTGCACCCTCAGCATGGAAAGCGTTTGATGCGGGTGCGGTGTTGGTTTCCGAACCACTGGCATATCACCTCGACCTGATGCCGGGTTCGCGCCTGGAGTTACCAACACCCAAAGGCCCATTGGTCGTCAAGGTGGCTGCCGTGTTTCGCGACTATGCCAGTGAACAAGGCAGACTGTTTATGGACGAAGCCATTTACCGCAGGTACTGGCCCGATCAACAGGTCAACACGCTGGCGTTGTTCGCGCGTAATGGCGCGGTGGAAAAAATGCGCCGCGACGTGAGTGAGCTTACCGCGCGCCACGCGATCGTATTGACACCCGCGGCGGCCATACTCAAAGAATCCATGGCGGTCTTCGACCGCACCTTTCGTGTCACCGAGGTATTGCGCGCCGTGTCCTTGATTGTCGCCTTTATCGGTGTGTTGAGCGCATTGATGGCACTACAGCTGGAACGCGGCAAGGAGTATGCCGTGCTACGCGCGCTGGGACTGACGCGTGGCCAGATTGCCGGGCTGATCTCGGGTCAGTCGTTACTGATGGGATTGCTGGCCGGCTGCGTGGCGATTCCCACCGGTGTGCTCATGGCCTGGGTTCTGATCCAGTCGGTGCAACGGCGTGCGTTCGGCTGGACCATGCCGTTCAGTGTCGACAGTCATCTGTTATTGCAGACACTGCTGGTCGGGTTGCTCGCGGCAGGGCTTGCCGCGCTCTATCCAGCCTGGCGTTCCGCGCAGCGCGATCCGGCGCCGCAATTGAGGGAAGACTGAGCGTGCGTAGCGTACTGGCGATACTGCTATTGGCGTTACTGCTGTCGGCCTGCGATACCGAGCAGCCGGTAACTGAGCCGGCGGTGCGCGTGGACCAGGCGCTGGGAGCGGAACCGGATCCCGGTTTTGCACGCGCGCTTGAGCCGCGCGCGTTTCAGTTCCCGCAAGATCATGGCGCACATCCAGACTTTGCTACCGAGTGGTGGTATCTGACCGGCAATCTGTATACCGAAAGCGGACGTCGCTTCGGCTATCAGTTCACGCTGTTTCGTGTCGGACTACGCCCGGGTGAAACGGCGCGGGATTCGGCGTGGCGTACCAATCAGCTCTACATGGGACATCTCGCGATCAGCGACATCGCCGCAGCCAAACATTATTCTGCCGAACGTTTTGCGCGCGCTGCGGCAGGGCTTGCCGGTGCCAGCGCGTCACCGTTTGAAGTGTGGCTCGGTCCCTGGTCGATACGTGGCAGTGTGGAATTTTTTCCCTTGACGCTATCGGCGCAGAACACGGATATCGATGTGTCGCTGCAATTACAGTCGGGTGACAAACCCATAGTACTGCAGGGCGAGCGCGGCCTGTCGCGCAAAAGTGCAACGCCCGGTAACGCCTCTTACTACTATTCGTTCACGCGACTGCCGACCCGCGGCGAACTGCGCATAGGTGATACTGTTTATACTGTGCAGGGAGATTCGTGGATGGACCGCGAGTGGTCCAGCTCCGCGCTCGATAAAGATCAGGCCGGCTGGGATTGGTTTGCCCTGCAACTGGATGACGGCCGCGAGCTGATGTACTACCAGCTGCGCACCAAACAGGGTGAGGTGCATGCGTTCAGCCGTGGCAACCTGGTGGATAAAGACGGCAGCGTGCACAGCCTGCTGCCCAATCAGGTAAAGCTCACACCCCTGCGCGACTGGCAGGCCGCGGATGGTACGCGCTATCCAGTCGGCTGGCGCCTGCAGGTAGCCGAGTATGATCTGGATCTTAATGTGCAGGCCGCGCTGGATGATCAGTTGATGGATCACAGCGTGCGTTACTGGGAGGGCGCGGTGGATGTCTCAGGCAGTCAGGGGGGGAAGGGGTACTTGGAGTTGAGCGGGTATGATGGAGGGAGATGAGTGGGATATGGCGGGACGACATTCGCGACACACCCTTGATAATGCCGCAAGCGCACAATCTTGCATTCCGGGCTGAGTCGCGAGATGCTTGTCTGCATAAGAATCGGCATCGGAAGCCAGGGAAATGCGGACATATCATTTATTACAGGACTGAATCGGGTTATCTCGTAAATGTTTGGGGGCGAACATCACTCAATTCCGCATAACATACCTAGCATACGGTTAGGCATTGAGTCATGACGAAAACAGACTCGAATGACTTACCATTTTTTGAAAGACCCGATCTGTCGCCGTTCCTCGTGCATCTCACCAAGAATACAGAGAATGAAGATGGGTATACTGCGTTTGATAATTTGGTGAGCATTCTCAAAACTGGCGAAGTGTTTGGCAGCACGGCTAAAAAGGGATTCATCAAAGGCAGAACGCCCGCGTCATGCTTCATGGATGTTCCGCTAGGATGCCTGAAGTACGTTCTCAATGAGAAAAACACCATACGTGCTCGCCCACGGTATGAACCTTTCGGGGTTGTGATATCAAAAAAATTCGCATATTCGCATGGGTGTCGCCCTGTCCTCTATCTCTCGAACGAGGAAAGTAACACTCTAGAAATCCCAG
This sequence comes from Thiohalobacterales bacterium, assembly GCA_041739295.1. Lineage (GTDB taxonomy): Bacteria > Pseudomonadota > Gammaproteobacteria > Thiohalobacterales > Thiohalobacteraceae > JAHJQQ01. The sequence goes on from JBGSOE010000226.1 coordinate 4,242, forward strand.
AAGCCGAACTTTGGCGCGTTGTTCGCCTTGAAGCTGTAGACGGTTCAGGTGTTAACTGGATACATGAGAGAGAGTGGCGGGCAAAAGGTTCCTTTTCTTTGCCTAGTAAAGTCCGAGCTGTTCTTGTAAAGGACGAAAAGTTTGCTCAGCGCCTACAAAAGCTCATTGTCCAAGAGTCCGAGACATTCGCCACAACTGCCGCATCGATTATTCCACTTTCGATTTTATGTCAAGGTCTGCCCTATCTTTCGTCGTAGTACCAATGGAGCACGCTGAGGTTGCCCTTTGATTCCTCCAAGTGAGATCATGAAATGTATTTGAAAGAACTATCACTAAATAATTTTCGTTCATTTAAATCCAGCACGGTTTCGCTTCAGCCCGATCTGACAATTCTCGTCGGCGAAAACAATAGCGGCAAGAGCAACACTATCGACGCGCTGCGCCTACTGACACCGCCACTAAGCGGCCGTAGGGATATTTACTGTCAACCCACGGATATCCGTTTTGGCACGGGAACCGGATTCGATTTGTCAGCCCGTTACATAGACTTGAATGATGCACAGCAGGGCCGTTTCTTGCGCGCTTGCTCAGATATGTCCATGACCGATGCAGTATTTGGCCTGTCATATGACGAGAAAAACGGAGGATTCCCTTCGCGACCCTCGCTTTGGGCGGGCAAAGCGGAGCGAGCTCCTGAGGCAGGAAGTCATGACATGATCCGTCATGTATATCTTCCAGCTTTGCGTGACGCAAAATATGCACTCGCCTCCGGAAATCCGACGCGGATATATGCACTACTAAGGCACTTCCTAAAGGATGCCGACCCCGCCGATTTGGCCAAGGAGCTGTCCCGCGACGCTAACCATCAAATCCTGAAGACGATCGGTGGTTCAGTCGATGTCGGGCTCGAAGCTTTGACGGCCGGTGTCCGACAGCAAGCATCGTCATTGGGGTTTTCGAAAAATGAGAAACTGATCGACATTGCGAGAGATCTAAAGTTCAGTCTCGCCGATCATGGCATTGAGCCCGAAGACCTCAGCTATTCAGGTCATGGCTATGCCAACCTTCTCTATATAGCAACGATTGCAGTTGAACTGGAAAATGTCAGTAATACCGATTTGACACTTTTCCTTGTTGAGGAGCCGGAGGCACATATTCACCCGCAATTACAGTCCGCTGTGCTTGGCTTCTTGAGGGACCGAGCAGTCAAATCGAGAGAGGTACAAAAAAATGGCGGTTCCCTCGCAGGAGAAATACAAGTGGTGGTCGCAACCCACTCGCCAAATCTGACCGCGAGCGTGCCAAGCAAGAGTATCGTTTTTCTTCGCTCTATCGCTTTCAAAGCGGCGAACTCCCCTGAATCTGCCACGGATGTGCAAGTGATAGAGAAAGCACCGCCAACACCTCGTCGGGAGACTAGGTCAATTTCTCTCGCGGACCTCTTAAGTAACGACAAGGAGCAGCGGAAGATCGACAGATACATCGATGTGACAAAGGCGGCATTCCTGTTCGGAGGACGGATGTTTCTGGTTGAGGGGATCGCGGAAGCACTACTCCTCCCAATCCTCGCCGAAAAGATTGTATTAAAGGATAACGAAGCCGCGCTTCGTCGATTTCGGTCAACGACGTTCGTCCCAATAGACGGTGTCGATTTTCAGCCCTATGTGAAGCTTCTCATTACCCCCCAAAACGACATTCGAATCGCAGACAAAGTCGTGATTGTCACTGACGGCGATGGTCCGAAAAAGCTTGATAACGATCTGACAGCAGGCGCGAACCGGAAACGTATCTATGATGAGATCGCAGAAAGCGTTGGTGCAGCTACAATTTGTGCAACCTACATCAATGATTATTCTCTCGAAACGGAGCTTCTTACTGCTGGTAATAACGATGTTCTTAAAGCCGCATATATGGTGGTTCATCCTCGGTCGGAGGTGAAGTGGGATAATGCCGTCGCGCATACGGGCGACGAACTTGCCGCAAGCATGAACGATCTATTTAATGAAACACGGAAAGGCGATTTCGCTCAAGTGCTCGCAGAGCTAATCGAAAGTGGTGTAAATTTTGTGGTGCCGAAATATCTTTTGGATGCCATCAAGTCGATTTCGGCGTGAAGTAAACCGATGGCAGAGTTCATACTGACACCTGAACAGATCGCCATTGTTAAGCACAATGGCTCAGCATTTATTACTGCTTGTCCTGGCGCCGGAAAAACCCGCTGCATTGTAGAACGCGCGCGAGCAGTGCTTCCTAAGTCACAGACTTGCCGCGGTCTCGCCTTTTTGTCCTTTACGAATGCCGCCGTTTCGGAACTACAAGAGCGCTTATCGAAAGACCGTCTTCTACCGTTCACGGCCTTTCCGCACTTTGTTGGAACATTCGACAGCTTTATTTGGCATTTTTTGGTGGAACCATTCGGATTAGATGGGTGCGATAGCCCTCTCAGGCTAATCCCGGATACTGGTGATCTCATCGTAAAGCCGTTTCCCGGAGCACAAGGTCTTCGACTCGACTGTTTTGATCGTGTTTCCTGCAAGATCATTCCAGAAGAGGCTGGGAAGGTGCGCTTCAATCGCGACCCTGCCAGATACGAAATAGCTGCGCAGCATCTGCGGGCGCGATTGCTTGAAAGAGGTCACTTGAACTTTGGCGATGTCAGGCGAATCGCAAATGCCAATCTTAATGACGCGACGTTCAGTAATCGACTAGGCTGCATTTTAGGTGCGCGCTTCGGAGAGATCATTGTCGATGAGGCACAGGATTGTAATCCGGACGATTTGACTATCATCGATTGGTTGAGGGCCACGGCGAAGATTCCAACTAAGGTTGTGTGTGATCCTCATCAATCTATTTATGGCTTTCGGGGCGGTGTTTCTATAGAACTATTCAATTATGCATCTACGTTTGAAGAAAGTGAACGGCTATCGCTAACAGGAAACTTTCGGTCATCTAAACATATTTGTAAGGCCGTGCATACGCTTCGCGCGCCAAGTCAGCGTGGCGAGGAAGACAAGGCTCTAGGGGAGCTAAAAGACTGCGATCTGGATGTTCATGTGTTGAGTTATCGTGGTAAAGGAGTTTCGAAGCGTATAGGCGCAGCTTTCACAGCGATTGCAAATGATAACCGGGTTGACCCTAAAGACTGTCGACTTACCGCTAAGACACGTAGCAGCGGATCGAAGGCAATTGGAGCCTTTGCAGACGAAGTCGGGCAATCCCTCAGTTTGCGGCTCGCTAATGCGGTCATGAAATTCCACCATACAGAGAGTGCAAGGGATCAATTTTCCGCGATAGCCGATGCGCACTTAATTATTTTGACAATTTCCGAAAAAATGAACGGTCGAACTTATCATCAAGTGGTTTCTGAAGATAGTCTCGAAGCCTATAGCTGGAGGGGGCAAGTCGTCAAAATTCTCCGGTCGCTTCGCTTTGATGCCGCATCAGGACACACACGGGATGAGTGGGTCGCCCGTGCGCGACATGCACTGAGTACCTTTTTGCCTGCCGGAGGAGGCACCATTGCACAAAAGCTGCGTAATGAAGCGCAGCTCGATGAGATTCTAGGGTCAGTGCCTGCGCTTGGTCTCATTGCTCGGACTATCCACGAAGTCAAAGGGAAACAGTATCAAGGCGTGTGTGTAGTTCTGACCACGGCTAAGGCAAAGGACATATTAGCTCACCTAGAAAACGAACCCGACAATAAGATGGCAGAAGATGCGCGGGAACTTTACGTCGCTGCCTCGCGCGCTCAGAAACTACTAGTATTCGCTTGTCCGAAAAGTCAGTCGCATCGACTAGCTGCTCATATTTCATCTAGCGGTGCGACTGTAATAATTACTGAGATATAGAACATGGGTAACGAGGAATGTGGGTCACGAACGAACAGGGTCAGGTCTATCATTCCAACATCTGGCTAAGAGGCCATATACCAGGATGGCGATGAAGGAACAGGGAGGTTGGGTGATGACACGGCCATTACGCCTGGTGTTTTCGGGTGCGCTGTACCATGTGCTGTCGCGGGGCAACCGCCACGAATTGATTTATATAACAACGATGGCGATTTCACTGCGTTTCTTGCGCTGCTAGCGGAAGTCTGTGAGCGCTTCAACTGGTTGATCAATGCCTATTGTCTGATGACGAATCACTATCATCTTCTGATTGAAACACCGGATGCAAACTTGTCGCGTGGAATGCGTCATCTGAACGGTGCCTATAAGTAAGGATTCAACCGGCGCCATCGTCGGGTAGGTCATGTGTTTCAGGGTAGATACAAGGCGCTACTAGTCCAGAACGATGCCTACTTGCTGGAGTTGTCGCGCTACATAGTCCTGAATCCAGTACGCGCACGCATGGCACGGATTGCCGGCGAATGGCGCTGGAGGGAGATCAAGGGGTCGGAGTACTTGAAAACAATCTCTCGATTCCATCATGTACACTGAGACCTTGATGTCAGTAGCCCTTGATGTCGAGCTAACCGATCCCGGCAGATGACCAACAACACCGCAAACCAAGCAACTACTACGCGATCCCTGTCAGGGTTAAAGGGCCTCTGGCCGTTCCTGCTGCCCTATCAAATGAGAATCGCAGTGGCGTTCATCCTGCTGTGCCTTGGTTCCGCAACGATTCTACTGGTACCACTGGCATTTCGCGACCTCATCGATTTCGGCTTCGGCGGTCGAGAGCAAGCGCGTGGCGGCCTGTTCGGCGCATTGAGTCTGAACGGACATTTCATCGCCTTGTTCGGACTGGCGACATTCTGGGCCCTCGCCATTGCGGCGCGCTTCTACACCGTGTCATGGGTGGGTGAGCGCGTGACGGCGGACCTGCGCAGCGCGGTTTATGCGCGGGTCCTGTCTCAGTCGCCACAGTTCTTCGAAACCTTGCAGACGGGAGAAGTGCTGTCCAGGCTGACCGGCGACACGACACTGATCCAGACCGTCGTTGGCAGTTCCATTTCGATGGGCTTGCGCAGTCTGTTCCAATTTGTCGGCGGCATGATCATGCTGGCCATCACCAGTCTGTATCTGTTCTCACTCAACCTGGGTCTGATGGCCTTGCTGACGCTGCCCATCCTTGCCATCGGCCGCAAGGTCAAAAAGCTCTCGCGGGAATCCCAGGACAAGATCGCAGATGCCTCGGCATTGGCGGGCGAAATCCTCAACGCTATGCCGACGGTCCAGGCGTACACGCAGGAACAACAGGAAGCCGAGCGCTTCACCGCGCGCACGGAAACCAGCTTCGTCACCGCGATCAAACGCACGCGCGTACGCGCGGCACTCACGGCACTGATCATCTCCGCCGTCATGGGGACGATCATCTTCGTACTCTGGATAGGCGCGCGTCAGGTGCACGCTGGCACTCTGACCGGCGGTCAACTGGCATCCTTCGTCCTGTATGCGGCGCTGGTGGCCGGCGCTGTCGGGACCATGGCGGAAGTATGGGGCGACGTGATGCGCGCGTCCGGCGCGGCAGAGCGGCTGCTGGATCTGTTGCGCGCCGAATCCGCCATCCCTGAAACACGCAGTCCGCAAACACCGGTGCATCCGGCGCAGGCAGCGATCAGCTTCGACCATGTATCGTTCAGTTATCCGTCGCGACCACTGATGCGCGCCCTGGATGATATTTGCCTGGACATCGCGCCAGGCGAAAGTGTCGCGCTGGTCGGGCCCTCCGGTGCCGGCAAGACCAGCCTGTTCCAGCTGCTGCTGCGCTACTACGAAGTGTCTGATGGATGCATCCGGCTCAATGGTCAGGACATCCGCCAATTGAGCTTGCACGATCTTCGCACTGGCATCGCCAGCGTGCCGCAAGACCCGGTGATCTTTTCGGCCAACGTGCTGGAGAACATTCGTTACGGTCGTAGCTCGGCGAGCAATGAAGACGTGATGTATGCGGCCAAGCTTGCCCTGGTGGATGAATTTGCCGCCCGTTTACCCGAGGGCTACCAGACGTTCCTCGGTGAACGTGGCACGCGATTGTCCGGAGGGCAACGCCAGCGTATCGCAATTGCGCGCGCCATCCTGAAAGGCGCACCCCTGCTGCTGCTCGATGAAGCCACCAGCGCCCTGGATGCGGAATCGGAAATCCTGGTGCAGAAAGGCCTCAGTGCCGCCATGCAGGGACGCACGACGTTGATCATCGCGCATAGGCTCGCAACGGTGCAAAAAGCTGACCGAATCGTCGTGATGGACAGAGGCAAGATCGTAGAAACCGGCAGCCCGGAGGATCTGCGGAACCAAGGCGGTCTCTATACACGATTGGCGACGCTGCAACTTGACCTTTGAGGTACGCATTTTCCTTGCTGAGCAATCACATTAAATCGTAGTCTACCAACCGTTTTACAGCACTATGCAAACCAAAGGAGAGTGAAATGGCGGGCGGCAGCTTGTTGGCATTGCTGGATGATATTGCCACTGTGCTCGATGATGTTGGGATCATGACCAAAGTGGCCGCAAAAAAAACGGCGGGCGTATTGGGCGATGATCTTGCCCTCAATGCTGAGCAGGTCAGTGGTGTGCGTGCCCAACGTGAACTGCCGATTGTGTGGGCGGTGGCAAAAGGTTCGGCAAAAAATAAACTGATCCTTGTCCCGATAGCACTCGTCATTAGCGTCATCGCACCCTGGCTGGTATTGCCCTTGTTAATGTGCGGCGGCCTCTACCTCTGTTTTGAGGGTATAGAAAAGATCGCCCACAAATTCCTCCA
>JBGSOE010000235.1:0-4254 GCA_041739295.1 Thiohalobacterales bacterium
CCCAGCAAGGGCGAAAGGGAAGTATCGGTGTATTGAACTTGCCCCGCTTTCCCGGACACCCGGTTAAGAGACTAAACTCTTGATCTGAGGTGGAGCAATGAAAGCGAAGAAAGACGTGAAGAAAGTGCGGAACCAGTACAGTTTTTATGTTATTGCTTGGTTAACGTATCAAGGGGATAACCCGCCCGTTTGCGGGTCTCCAACTGCTCATCTGTGATAATCAGTCCAGATACTCAAACAACTTCACGACCCGCTGCACTCCACCGACGCTGCTTGCCGCGCGCGCAGTGGCATCGCCTTCGGCGCGGGTCAGTATCCCCATGAGGAACACGGTGCCGTTTTCGGTTACGACTTTGACGCGGGTCGGGTCGAAACTTTCATAGCCTTTCACATTGAACAGACTGGTCTTCACCTTGGCGGTGATCAGGCTGTCGCTGCTGCGCGTCATCATGGAGCTGGGTGCGGCAACTACTAACTCATTGTGGACCCGGCGTACCTTCTCGACGTGGCCAACCGCTTCACCGGCACGTTGGCGTAGTTCTTCAGTGGGAGTCTCGCCGCTGAGCAGTACGATCATATTGAAGCTGGTGACATTGATATGCGACTGGCGGTGGAGTTCCTTATCGTCGGAAATCACAGTCGCGGATTTCATTTCAATGGATTGATCTTCAACGACACTGCCCGCGGTGCGGCGGTCATGCGCAACGCTGGCGCCGGTTGCGGCGCCGCCAACCAGGAATGCCGGGCATCCCTGTAGGAGGAGTAAGGTTGCGATCAGCGCCGGTAGCGCCAGGGTCTGCGAAGCTTTCATACGGTCAATCCTCTTGTCCCAGTAATTGATGATCGATCAGGTCGCATAGGCAGTGGATGATCAGGATGTGAATTTCCTGAATACGTGCCGTCGACATGGCGGGTACGCGGATCTCCACATCTTGATTGATGAGTAGACCGGAGATCATGCCGCCATCACGTCCGCTCAGTGCGACCACGACCATGTCGCGATCATGCGCGGCATGAATGGCGTTAATAATGTTGGCTGAATTACCGCTGGTCGAAATTGCCAACAGGATATCGCCGGGCTGCCCCAGCGCGCGGATCTGTTTGGAGAAGATATCGTCGAACTGATAATCGTTGGCGATCGACGTGATAGTGGAGCTGTCCGTGGTGAGTGCGATGGCGGGCAGTCCGGGGCGCTCCATTTCAAACCGGTTGAGCATTTCCGAGGAGAAGTGTTGGGCGTCCGCGGCCGAGCCGCCGTTGCCGCAGCTCAATACCTTGTTCTCGCTCAACATGGCGCGGGTCATTGCTTCGGCGGCATGGGCAATGCCGGGAGCGACCGCGTTCACGGCCTGCTGTTTGGCTTGAATGCTATCGTTGAACAGTTGGGTGATGCGCTCGATCAGGTCCATAAGAATGCTATTTCGATGTAGCCCTGTGGTGGTCAGTTGGCCTCAAAGGCATTGCGTATCCATTCGATGCATAGTCCTTCGGTATCGGGCGACAGTGCAACGACATCGAAGCGTGCGGCCAGGTTTCCTGCGCGCGGATGGCGGTGCAGATAATACGCGGCGCAGTGTGCGATACGCTGCTGCTTGCGCCGATTCACCGACTCCAGCCCGGAACCGTAACGACTTTGGCGCCGGTATCGTACCTCAATGAACACCAGATTGTCTGCGTCCTGCATGATCAGGTCGATTTCACCCTGACGACAATGATAATTGCGCGCAATGAGCTGCAAGCCCTGTTGCAGCAGAAAACGGCAGGCCTGTTCTTCAGCGTTGGCCCCCTGAGTCCGGGGTGGGTGCAGGAATGTCATCCATGAGATCCTGTGGTGAGGTTGAGTCGAGATTACTGTCGTTGCCTAGAATCGTTGCCGACTCCGGAAGGTTGCTCGGTGGCAATACTACGACGGCGCCGTTTTTGAATTCCAACCATTCCAGGCTGCGGTGTACGCGCCGCGCGTTGTCCAGATACAGTGTGCCGGTAACACCCGCATATCGGCCGAGCATGCCTGTCTGCGATTCGCGTAGATAAGGTGTCAATTGGAAGGCATCTATACCCATGGCGTACAGACGGGGATAGCGCTGTTCGCGCTCCGGCCACAGGCGACTGATGTCCGCACGCCGTGTGTCTGGTTGCGCCGAGGGCAGTACCCAGGGCATATCACAAAAGCGCAGGCCATCCAGGTCATGGTCGAGCGTGGTGTTGCCGGCGCCTTCATGTACTTGTGAGGTGGTATAGACCGGTACACTTGACGCACGGTGGAAGCGCAACAGTGGGCGCAACAGGCGGGCTTGGGAAGCGCTCGCTACTAAGAACACAAGATCAGCATCCTGACGTCGCCGGGTTTCGAATTCCGGTTGCTGGCCGATCAATCGGCTGATGGCTTGGTGGCGTTGTTCGCTGGCGTCGATATTCAGCAGATTGCGCACGTCATTGGAGTAGGTGCGTTGGTCCGTGCCGTATTTCTGCACTTCCAGCAGCGTGCCGCCCAGTGTTTGCCACTGAGTCGTGAAGGCCAGCAGCAGGCGTTCACCCCAGACACCTTCAGGCACCAGTGCCAAGGCGCGACGGTGTCCATCCAGCCAGGCGCGTTCCGCCGCTTGGCTGGCTTCATCCTCGGGCGACAGGCTGTATTGATAGAACTGTGCCGGTGTACCCGTATCGTTTTCCAAGGTGTTGAGTGCCAGTACCGGTATTTCAAGACTGCCGATAGCGGCGAGCGCCGCCACCGATTCCTTGGTCAGTGGGCCGATGATCTGTTGCGCACCCTCGGCAACGGCGCGCTGATAGAGCGATGCGATCTGATCGGCGCGTCCGCCGGTATCATAGAAACGCAGCTGCGTCGTTGCCTCGGCAGGCGATTGATAATAGCTAGCGAGGATACCGTCACGCAGCGCCATGCCGGCTTCGGCCAGCGTGCCGGTAAGCGGCAGCAGTACACCGATGTGATCCGCTTGTGAGGCTGGGCCAGTCGTGCTAATGCGATGCCGCAGACGCGCCACAAAATCCGGTAGCGCCGGGTGGTTGGGGTAGCGTTCCTGCCAGATACTCAGGGCGATATCCAATTGCTGCGGATTGTCGCGTTGCGCGCGTGTGGTTTCGACCAGTTCCATCCAGCCGCTCAGCACATCCGGTGGCGGCGCGGAGCGTAGATTACGCAGTATCGCGTCCGGCGATTGTGATAATGAATTCCAGATCGCCTGATGATTTTCCGCTTGCGCGGTTTTATCGAGCAGGCCATCCAGCCAGACGCGTTCGCGGGCGCTTTCCAAATGATTGCCCACGGCGTCGTAGGCCTCAGCGCGGGTGCGGTGGTAGTCCGGTTGCAACGCAGGTGCGAGGGTATCGCCGAGTGCGCCAAGCCGTAATAAGGCCGTCTGCGCCTGGCTACGGGCAATCAGCAGGCGCGCCTGTTGAATCGTCAGTGCGGCTTGATAGTCGGCGGTACCGGTCAGTGGTAATTGTTTGAGGATTTGTTCGGCCGCATCCCATTGCTGTCCGGTCAGTAGCGCTGCGGCGGCCTTCAGTTGTAGTTGTTCGGCCTGTGGGGAGGTGGCGAGTGCTGCCTGCTTGAGATAGTGATCCGCCGCCGCCTGGTAATCGCCCGCGGCCAGCAGCTGTTCGATATTGACGGTGGGTACAGCAGGTGCCGGTGTGCTGGGACGCGTCGGCGCCGTACAGGCGCTCAGCGCCAGCAGCGCGGCGGCGGTTGCAGTCGCGGATAGCCAGCGGTACTGAGTTGTAGAGGGAGTAGGGATGCTGGGCACAGTATTTGGACAGTTGGAGGTTGCGGGCTATTGTAACGCTTTTGCCGGCGAATCGAAGGGGAAGAGGGTCAGTGGAGAAATTTGGTCAGTTGTATGTGGTCGCGACCCCCATCGGCAACCGGGCGGACATCACCCAGCGCGCCTTGCAGGTGCTCAAATCGGTGGCCTGCGTGCTGGCGGAAGATACCCGCCATAGTGGTACCTTGCTGCGCTCGTTGGGCATCGCTACGCCACTGCAATCGCTGCACGAACACAATGAACAGGCGCAGATTGAGCCGCTGCTGGCACGCCTGCAGTCCGGCGATGATCTGGCGTTGGTCAGCGATGCCGGGACGCCGCTGATCTCCGACCCCGGCTACAAACTGGTCCGCGACGCGCAGGCGGCTGGCCTCTATGTTACGACGATTCCCGGCCCCAGCGCCGCGATCGCCGCTTTGACCTTGTCCGGACTGCCCAGCGACCGTTTCCTCTTTGAAGGCTTCCT
>JBGSOE010000236.1:0-3805 GCA_041739295.1 Thiohalobacterales bacterium
GTGCCGAGAGAGCAAGTGGTACTTGAAGGCGTCACGGTACTTCGGCTTAGATTTCTCGACACCAACGCTGTGTGGCTGGAAAACTGGCCTCCGCAGGGTCAGGCCAGCGTGGCCGCTGCCAATGTGATCGTCCCACCGCCGCGCGCCATTGAGTTGGTGCTGGTGACAGAGCGCTGGGGAGAGCTGCGATGGCTATTCCGTTTGCCCGGATGAGTCGTCCGCGCGGGAATCGCGGCGTGGCGCTGCTCACCGCCTTGTTGGTGGTGGCGCTGGCGACGGTGGCCGCGGTGGCGATGGCTACACGCCAGCAGTTGGATGTGCGCAGGACGGCCAATCTGCTCGACGCCGATCAGGCTTACGCCTATGCCGAGGCGGTGGAAGGCTGGGGACGGATGATCCTGGACCGCGACGCCAAGGATAACCAGGTCGACAAGCTGGACGACACCTGGGCGCAGCGGCTGCCGCCGATCGCGGTGCCGGGTGGGCAGTTGGATGGCTACATCACCGACCTGCAGGCGCGTTTCAATCTAAATAATCTGCTGACGCCAGAGGGCCAGCCCAGCGAGCCTGATCTGATATATTTCCGTCGTCTGCTACAGGCGTTGGAATTGAATGACGCTGTGGCATTGGCGGTGGTTGATTGGCTTGACCGCGATTTTGATATGCGCTTTCCCGACGGTGCCGAAGATGATTATTACCTGAATACCGAACTCCCCTATCGGGCTGCCAATCGGCCGATGCAGAGCATCAGCGAACTGCGCTTGATCAAGGGAATAGATGCAAAAACCTGGAACGCACTGGCGCCTTTTGTCTGCGCATTGCCGACCCGGACCGCGTTGAACATCAACACCACCCCGGCGCCGCTGTTACAGACGTTGGTTGAGGATTTGTCGACCGCGAATGCCGACCAACTGGTGGAGGCGCGCGGCGATAAGGGTTATGACAGCGTCGAGACCTTTTTGCAGCAGGATGTTTTCGCCGGCCAGGAGATCAACGCTGGCAGTCTGGCTGTTGCCAGTCAGTTCTTTCTAGTCCGTGCCGAAATCGTCATCGGTACTGCACGGTCACGGTTATTCAGTGTGGTACAGCGCCAGGCCAACGGCAGCCTTATATTGGCGCGCACCCAAGGCACTTGGTAGTGCGTCCGGTAGCCAAGTTGTGGCGGTTGCGGTAAGGTCAGCTAACCTTTTGAGCCAATGAATATATATGCGTGAAACCCTCCTGATCCGATTTGCCGAACACACCGCGGACGGCGTGGATTTTGTGCGCCTCGATGAGGCCGGCCAGCCAGTCGCGCCGAGCCAGCATGGCAGTCTTACCGAGGCGGCGATGCTGGCTACCGGGCACCGGGTCGTGGTTCTGGTCCCCGCCGCGGATTTATTGCTGGCACGCGCCGCAGTGCCGACCAGCAATCGCCAGCGTGCCCGTAAGGCAATCCCGTTCGCGCTGGAAGAACAATTGGCGGAAGACGTCGATACACTGCACTTCGCTCTCGGCGTGCGTGACAGCGACGGGCAATGGCCGGTGGCGGTGGTAGCGCAGGCGCGTATGGATGAATGGCTTAGCCAGTTGCACGAGGCCGGCATTCTCCCCGACCGCCTACTGCCGGAGCCCACGGCTCTACCGTTGGAGCCGGGCAATGGCAGTCTGCTACTGGAGGCAGACCGCGTGCTGTTGCGCGAGCAACCCTGGTCGGCGCAGGTAACAACACCTGAGATGCTGCCAGCGCTATTGGACCTGCTGATCAGTCGCAGTGAGGCCGGCATCAATTTGCAGGTCTGGCATTGCGGTGGCGAGTTGCCGGTGTGGATGGAGCCGGTGTCGGCCAAGATCGAACCTTGCAAAGGTGGTGCGCTGGCGGTATTGGCTAAAGGTCTGGCGGCGGCGGATGCCGGGGTGGATTTGCTGCAGGGCGCCTATAGCCGCAAGGAACAATATGGTCGGCTGTGGCGGCCCTGGCGTGCGGCTGCTGCGCTGATATTGGTAGGCGTGCTGGTGTCTGCAGTGCAGCAAGGTTTGCATTACCGGAGTTTGAAAGCAGAATCGGCGACCCTCGCGGCGCAGATTGAGCAGGTCTACAAACAGGCCATGCCCGGCGGTCGCATGGTCAATCCGCGCGTGCAGATGGAGCAGCAGTTGAATATGCTGCGCCGGCAACAAGGCGCAGGCAGTACCGATTTTATGGGCCTGGTCGGACAGATGGGTGGCGTGATTGCTGCCACGCCGGGTGTTGAGCTGGTGGGTGCTAGTTTCCGTGACGGCCGTTTGGATTTAGAGCTGACCGCAAACGATGTGCAGACGCTTGATCGGTTGAAGCAGCAACTTACCGAGCAAGGTGGTCTTAGCGTGGAAATCCAGTCGGCGACAACGGGTGCGAATCAACGTGTGCAGGGCCGCTTGCGGATACAGGGAGCCGCATCATGAGGGAGTGGTGGGAAGGCTTAGGTACGCGCGAACGGTTCATTGCGATTGCGGGTTCATTGGTGTTGGTGCCCTTTCTGCTCTGGGTGTTGGTGTGGCGGCCGTTGATGGGTAATGTGATTCAGCTCGAACAGGAGGTCGCAACTCAGCGCGAGAATGTGCTGTGGATGCAGAACGCCACGACCGAACTTCAGCAACTGCGCGGTAGTGGTGCACAGGCCGCAGAGGGCTTGGGTGGGCGGTCGCTGCTGGCGGTGGTGGATCAATCGGCGCGTAGCGCCGGATTGGGTAATGGCCTGAAGCGCATCGAGCCGGATAGCGCCGATGCCGTGCGGGTCCGCTTGGAAGGTGTGTCTTTCGATACGTTGATGCAATGGTTGGATTTGCTGTCCCGCCAGCATGGCATTATGGCGAGCCTGGTAAGTATTGAGCGTGAATCTGGCCCTGGTCAGGTGAATGTCCGCCTGACCCTTAACGCTTCCTCATGAAACGTATTCCGATCCGTTGGACGGGTGTCACCGTCATTGTGTTTGCCGCGTTCCTAGTACTGACGTTGCCGGCGCGGCATGTATTGGGATGGGTTGGTGGTGGGCAGTTGGCTGTGCAGGGTGTCGAGGGTAGCGCCTGGCGCGGGCGCGTGCTGCGGGCGGCGTTGAATCAGCAGGTGGTCGGCCCGTTGGTATGGCAGTTTGACCCGGTCATGTTGCTGACCGGACGTGTCGAATATCGCATGTATGCACAAAGTGGTAACGGCGGAGGTGAATTACGCGCCGGTATCAATCTGCTCGGCACCCGTTATGTGCGTGATGCGCAGCTCTCGGTGCCGGCTGCGGATCTTGCGCAATCGCTGCGGCTAAATCTGGTTGCCTTGGGTGGAAATTTCCAGTCGGATATCCAAGAGCTCGATTTTAGCGACGGCTGGGTCAGCGCGCTTGAAGGCCAGATAGTTTGGCAGGATGCGCAGGTGCAGCAATCGAGTCAGGTCGCATTGGGCAATCTGCAGATGCAACTGAATCTGCGCGATAATCAGATCGTCGGCGCCTTGGGTGACCAGGGCGGTCCCTTGGAGCTGGGCGGCGAGATTCTCATCGGCCAGGATAAAAGCTACCGGCTCGATGCCTTGGTCAAGGCGCGCGACGGCGCAGACCCTCAGTTACAGCAAGCCCTGCAAATGTTGGGTAATCCCGATGCGCAAGGACGTTACCGTCTGCAGCTTAACGGGACGTTCTGACACCCAATTGGCCACGGAAAACACGGAAAAAAATCGGGTCAATTAAAATCGGCGTCAGAGACGAATTAAGTCTGGTAAGTTGTAATACTCATCGAACAACGCGTAGGGTGTGGTGAGCGCAGCGAACCGCACCAGAAACGGTAGACGATGACG
>JBGSOE010000241.1:0-3895 GCA_041739295.1 Thiohalobacterales bacterium
AATCCGACCTACTACGTTTGGTCTGCCTAGTTATGTTGGTCGGATTCAGGCCGGAGGCCGCGTCCGACATTAACGATTAACCCTCTCTCTGAATGAGAGAGAAAAGAGAACAGCTAAAACCCACGTCATTCCGGCGCATGCCGGAATCCAGTGCCTAGAATGCCATGGATTCCGGCATGCGCCGGAAAGACGAATTAGGTTGATATCACCCAATTTATTGCGCAGCTCTTATAGGAAATATCGCTATGCCGAAGGTCAATATCACCGAACTGGTCCTGCGCGACGGCCATCAGTCATTGCTGGCAACGCGCATGCGCACCGCCGACATGTTACCGATCTGCGAGCGCATGGACCGCATCGGTTACTGGTCCATGGAAGTCTGGGGCGGCGCCACCTTTGATGCCTGCCTGCGTTTTCTGAAAGAAGACCCCTGGGAGCGTTTGCGTCAGTTGCGCGCGGCACTGCCCAACACGCGTCTGCAAATGTTGCTGCGCGGCCAGAACCTGCTCGGCTACCGGCATTATTCCGATGACGTGGTGCGTGCCTTTGTAGCTAAGTCAGCAGCCAACGGTATCGACGTATTCCGCGTATTCGACGCACTCAATGACACCCGCAATCTTCAAGTCGCGCTCGAAGCCGTCAAGCAGGCCGGCAAGCACGCGCAAGCAACCATCTGCTACACCACCAGTCCAGTGCACAACATCGCAACCTTCGCCACGATGGCAAAGGAACTCGCCGCGTTGGGTTGCGACAGTATCGCCGTGAAAGACATGGCCGGCCTGCTCACACCCATGATTGCAGCCGACCTGTTCAAACAACTGCGCGCCGCCGTAGACCTACCGATTCATTTGCACATGCACGCCACCGCCGGTGTTGCCGAAATGTGTCAGCTGAAGGCCATCGAGAATGGCTGCCTGCACATCGATACCGCCATCTCCTCCTTTGCCGGCGGCGCCAGCCATCCGCCCACAGAGAGCATGGTCGCAGCACTCGCGGGAACCGAGTTCAATACCGGTCTGGATCTGAATCACCTGCAGGAGATCGGTTTTTATTTTCGCGAGGTGCGCAAAAAATATCACCAGTTTGAAAGCGAGTTCACCGGACTGGATACGCGCGTACAGATCTATCAGGTACCGGGCGGCATGATCTCGAATCTCTATACCCAGTTGCGCGAACAGGGCGAACTGAGTCGCATGAACGAAGTGTTCCAGGAAATCCCGCGGGTACGCAAAGATCTGGGCTATCCGCCCCTCGTCACGCCAACCTCACAGATCGTCGGCACCCAGGCCGTGTTGAACGTCATGACCGGCGCACGCTACAAAACCATCACCAACGAAGTGAAGCTGTATCTGCAAGGACGCTATGGACACGCGCCAGGTCAGGTCAATCCTATCGTGCGTCAGCAGGCCATTGGCAATGAAGATGTCATCGACGTTCGACCTGCCGATCTGCTTGAACCCGAAATGGACCACCTGCGCAAAGATATCGGCGAACTCGCCACATCAGAAGAAGATGTGCTGACCTATGCCATGTTCCCTGAAATCGGCCGCGACTTCCTCGACAAGCGCGCCGCCAATAACCTGATACCAGAGTCGTTGGAGCCACCCAAATCCGCACAGGACAGTACCGCCGGCAGACCGGTCGAATTCAACATCACGCTGCATGGCGAGACCTATCACATTCGTGTCACCGGCTCGGGACATAAGCATCAGGATCAGCGCCCGTTCTATCTGACTGTGGACGGCATGCCCGAAGAAATCCTGGTCGAATCCCTGGAAGAAATCCAACCCGTCGGTACTGGTAGCGATACCAGCGGCGCAGCTAGGCCACACAAAGGCAGCAAACGTCCGCGTGCCAGTAAACCCGGTGATGTCACCACCTCCATGCCTGGCACTATCGTCGAGGTGTTGGTGCAGGTCGGCGCTACAGTGAAGGCCGGTGATCCATTGTTAGTCGCTGAGGCGATGAAAATGGAAACGGAGATTCAGGCACCCATCGCCGGCACGGTCAAAGCGATTAATGTCGCCAAGGGCGACACGGTCAATCCGGATGAAACATTGGTGGAAATTGAGTAGCTGAATTACTTTGGCGATTGCCTGCAACCGGCGAATTGCAGTCATTGGCATCGACGCGTTGATAGAGCTGGGTGGCAGTCTGCATTTCGATCCAACTCAGACATTCGTATCGATGACTGCAACACACGCCTTGGCCGGCTTTTTTTGGTTTATATACCAAGTTATTCTGTAAAGAATAAGAGACCACTAATATCTTTTCCCTTACACTTTTGCCCCGCGTTTCCTAGTAACTTACAGATCTCTTACAGCTAACTCGCTGATCTCTAATGCGAGCGTTTTCTTGGTATTAAGTTTGCTAAAGACATTCGGGTGCCGTTAGAGACAGCTCTGTCTCATCCGATCCGGACTATCAGGGAGCCATACACTGATCAATTTGTTCTTGGGAGGAATCATGCAACTCCAAACACGCATTCGGTCCCTCGTGCTGGGGCTGGCAACTTTGTTTGCATACACCGGTGCTGAAGCGACGCTGGTCACCATCAATTTCGAAGCGGTCAACACGTATGTCGATTCAGCGTACGCTGATTATTTCGGCACCACGGCAACCGGTTCGATCACGTGGGACACGTCGATATCGGATGTCAATGTGGAACCTCCGGGCAGTACCTACTTCACGGGTTCCTACATTGGGGCCGTCACACACTTCAGCTTCACATCGGCGAATGCCGGTACCGGGTTCGTCTTCAGTGCGACCGCCGTTCCTGCTGGCCCGTCTAACGGAGTCTCCTTCATTTCTGTCCAAGACGAGACCACGAGTCCCTTTCGCGACCGCTTCATCGCGAAGGACGCATTGACGACTAACGTCGCGGCCTTGCCCGATGCATGGCTGGACCTAGATATACTCTGGACCAATGGTGCGGGACTGTTTACCTCGGATGCACTCCCGCTCAGCGCGGCGGAGTTCGCAGATCCCAACACGGCGTTCTGGCGCCAACTGGACATCGACTTCCCTTCAACCGGCGTCGATGTTTCAACCTGGAACGTTACCGGGATCTCCGCGGGCGTAAACCCGGTGCCGCTGCCTGCGGCCGTATGGCTCTTTGGCTCTGGTCTTTTAAGCTTAATTGGTATCGCCAGAAAGAAAGCAGCATAATCGTTAAGGCAGTATCGAGAGAGACGGCGGCTTCGGTCGCCGTTTCGATTTGCATCCAAGGACGCATAACTGAAATGGAACATTCATATGGAAAACTACATCGTGCGCATATACCGCAGGAGCGAATGTGATAACGAAGCCTTAGTTGGACTTCTAGAGACGATTGAGACCGGCGAAATACAAACGTTCCATACCCTTGGCGAATTAACGTCAATACTCGCGAAAAATCACGCGATGGTGGAGGAAACCACCACAGAGACGCCATGCTACGAGCGTGCCTAACTGATAGACGAGTACTATTCAACGCTTGAACTGCTCCCACCGGCTCTGGCGTTCTCAGTTCAAAGGGAATCGACAGGCGAAAAGTGACGTACAAGGTTAACGGCACTTTGGGTTCCTTCACGAGGCGTCCATCTTTGGCATTGGATGACCGAAAGTGGCCGATTGTGTTGAAAAACTCATTTTCTGAACGTGATTGCCTGCATCGAAGACCCGGTGGTGATCAAGAAGATCCTCTGCCATCTCGATGCGACCGCGGTCGAGCTGGAATCGTCGAGGCAGCCGCTGTGCGCGGCGCTCCCCAGCGCGGATTATTCGACTGATTCGGATTGGCCGACGAGGACTAGTGCCCCGGTTCCCTTTCGGTTGACTCGGGTACCACTAGGGAATCTCTGAACAAGTGCTGATTCCAGTCGCATACACTCTGTTCAACGTGATGTTTGCCCTG
>JBGSOE010000273.1:0-2014 GCA_041739295.1 Thiohalobacterales bacterium
ATTGGGGAGATTGCGGAGCACATGCTCAGCCGTGATCCGCTGCATTTCCGTCAGGATCTCCAACAGTTCACGCTGATTCGCAATCGCTGGCTCTAACCGCATCTTACCCCTCAGTTTTGCCCGATAATCTCCTAAAAACGCTGTCGTAGCAGCGCTCTAGCTGCGGTTAACGATTTTCAGTTGTAGCCATACATGAACGCCGATTATGGTTGACAGGATAGCAGACCATGAGCTAATCGGTAGCCATCTTGAAACCAATCCGACCGGTCCACTTCGAGATCCAAACTCATCGGGCCAATCCTGTCGGCGTCTTGCGCTCATCCTTCCGCGAAGGGGACAAGATCAAGCACACCAATCACGGCCGCATCACGGGCCTGCCTCTGGATCAACTCAAACTCATTCAAGCAGCTTTTCGCGGCGACGTGGTTCCGAAAGGCTCGCCGCAGGCATTTCAAACGCTTGACTCCAGAGAATATGGCGCCAGCTACGCCCTCCTCCGGTTGGCTAAAGAACTGGAGCTGGATCGAGCGCTCTACTCGCGCAATGAACCCTGGGTCCAGGATTGCCTGGCCATGATCGTCGGACGGGTCGTCTATGCGGGCAGCAAGCTGGCCCTATCCAACCAATGGAAGAACACGGCCCTGTGGGAGTTGTGCGGTGTCGATGGACCCGTGGATGTCGAAGAACACTGTTACCTGCCGATGGACCGGTTGCTCGAGCGCCAGCGGGCCATTCAGCGCACTTTGGCCAGCAAGCATCTCCAAAACGGTCACCTGGTCCTTTACGACATCACCAGCACGTATTTTGAAGGAGCCTACCTGGAGAGCCAAATCGTGCTCTTTGGCTACAACCGCGATGGCAAGAAAGGCCATGAACAAGTGGTGCTGGGCTTGTTGTGCAATGCCGAGGGTTGCCCGGTGGGGGTCGAAGTTTTCGCCGGCAATACCCAGGATGCGAGCACGGTGCTGGCGAAGATTCAGGAGTTGAGGCGAGACTATGGGTTGAAGGAAGTCACCTTCGTCGGCGACCGGGGAATGGTGACCCAGGCCAACGCGGAGGAACTCAAGCAGGTGGAAGGGTTGCACACGATCTCGGCACTGACGCATCGTCAGATCGTCGAATTAGTGGAGCGAAAAGTCATCCAGGCGGAGTTATTCGACGAGAAGCGGATCGTGGAGGTGATCGATCCAAAGAAGCCCGAACAGCGCTACTGTTTATGTCGTAATCCGCAGACGGAGGCGCGGGAGACAGCGACGCGCCAACGGTTGCTGGATCGCACGCGGGCGGCATTGGACAAAATCGTCGCGCGCAAGAAGAAGGGCTCGACCGAGAAGCTATCAGCGCAGGTTGGAAAGATTTTGGCGCGTCACAAGATGGGCAAGTTCGTGGAGTGGCAAATCGACGCGGGCCGACTCAAGTGGGAGTTCAAAGAAACTCACATAGAACAGGAGAAACTTTTTGACGGTTGTTACATTGTCAGCGCCACGGTGCCCAAGGAGCAGCTGAACCAGGACGAGGTGGTGCGAACCTACAAGAACTTGAGCGTGGTCGAACAGGCGTTTCGGAATTTGAAGACGGTCTCGTTGGAGATTCGTCCGGTGTATCACAAGAAGGACGATCGCATCCGCAGCCACGTGTTTCTCTGTGTCTTGGCCTTCTATTTGCAGTGGCACATGCAACAACGTCTTCAGCCGCTGTTCGAGGCCGATGGCGAAGGTAAAAATCGCCAGTGGACCGTGGAGAACGTGATCGAGCGTCTGATGGGCATTCGCAAACAGCGCGTCAAGGTCGCCGAGGTTGAGTTCGATCAGGTGACCCAAGCAGACCAAGAACAACAAAGAATTCTAGATCTGATGAAGGTGAAACTGTAGCCATCTATTTGAAATTTAAACATGAACGAAACCCCTGTAAAACCTAGCGGTTCTCTGCTTTTGAGGGGGGTAAAGTCCGTTTAACTATCGCGAACTGAGCGCGGCGGATATGCGGTTCCAGGTCTATACTACCCTGGCCTACG
>JBGSOE010000279.1:0-4262 GCA_041739295.1 Thiohalobacterales bacterium
CCGGAATGACAGCTCAGTTATTAATCAGAGCGTCCTTAGGTAGATCGTTTATGTTGAGGTTTTCCCGTCAGATAAGAACCCGCAGGGTCGACAACAAAACCTTCTCTCAAGGTCGTGCGTCCCAGCAGCATACGGAATTTCATGGTGTCACGGTCGGTCAGGGTGATTTCGATCGGGATGTCGCGTCCGGCCAGATGGATCGGTGTGCGGATCACATAGCGCATTTCAATGTGGCCACCCGAATCGGACACCTCACGGCGATCCACAACGTCTGCCTCGCACTCGACGACAACATCGGTGCGTTTCTGGAACGGATGGATGGCAAAGCGTACCCGCGGTTTACCCTCCACATCGAAAGTTTCTATGCGGAAGGCATGCAGCGTTGATGTACGCGCGCCGGTATCCACCTTGGCCTTGAGGGTTGCGATACCAAGTTCCGGCAAGGCGACCCATTCACGCCAGCCTAAGGTTATTTTACCTTGCGTATCGCTCACGATGATTCCGTGTCAGTGCTGCCCGCTGCAATGGACAGGATTGTACCTTCTAACACGGCCTGCAGTGTCAAACCGACGCCAAAGCCGGTGATGTCGCTGGGTATATAGGCCAGTCCGCCCTTGTGGTTACCGGCCGAAAGATCGATATGAATCCAGGCACAGGACTCCGGGATGAAGCGCTTCAGGAAACGCGCGGCGAGGATATGATCTGCTTCGCTGTCGATGGTGCATTGTTTGATGTCGGCGATGTCGCTTTTGAGCATGTCGTCGAAATCCGCATCCAGCGGAAACGGCCAGACGCGTTCGCCGCTCGCCTTGCCCGCCGCGGTCATGGGCGCGAGCAAGGCATCGCGATTACTGAAAAACCCGCTGTAGCGGGTCGAGAGCGCATACACGCAGGCGCCGGTCAGGGTGGCGTAGTCGATGATCAGATCCGGTTTCTCACGTGCGGCCAAGGCCAGCGTGTCGGCCAGCACCATGCGACCTTCGGCGTCGGTGTGCACGATCTCGATACGCGTGCCATTACTGGCGGTGATCACATCATTGGGTTTGTAGCCTTGCGGTCCAATGTGGTTCTCGGCCAGCGCCAGCCAGCAATCGATGGCGAAATCCACCTTCAGCAGACTCAGCGCCAGCAGCGCGCCTAAGGCGACGGCACTGCCTTCCATATCCTCGTGCATGCCGAACATGGATTTGGCGGATTTGAGATTGACGCCGCCGGTATCGAAACACACGCCCTTGCCGACCAGCGCCAGTTTGGGCTGCTTGCCGCGTTTGCGCGGACGATAGCGCAGATGCAGGATGCCGCCGTCGTCCTTGTCGCTCGCCTGAGTGACGGCAAGAAAGGCGCCGGCCTGGTGGCGGGTCAATGCGCGACGATCTAAAAAGTTTGCCTGCCAACCTTGCTGCTTGGCGAGCTTGGTCACGAGACGTCGGTATTCACCCGGGCGCAGTTCATTGCCGGGCAGCATCGTCAGCCAGCGCGCGAGGTGGTTGCCTTGTGCTTGGGCGCGCAAGGCATCGATACGCAGGGTCTTCGCGCCATAACAGTCGATGCGGTGCAGACGCGCATCGGGTTCCGGTGTCGATTTGCGTGACGGCAATGGACAGATCGCCGCCAGTAGTGCCAGCACACTCGCCTCCAAAACGGCGGCTGCATCCGTGCCGGGTGCGGCATACAGGCTCAGATTGCCGGGTTCGGTCCGGAGTAGTTGCTTGACCCAGCCCCGGGCCGCCGTCAGCTGATCGAAGGGGCTGGCAGCGGCCTCGGCATAGACCACCAGCACCCGGGTGCCATGTGCGGTCGGCAGCTCGGTTTCCCACTCTTTGGTGGCCGACATCGCGCCGTGCCGCTGATGGGCGCGTTGCGCCAGAAACTCGCCGTGCGGGAGCTTTTGCCAATCGATCCGTGCCGCGGCCTTGGGCAGGATCAGCAGCAATCCATCACGACTCGCGAGATCGCGGACCCCCGGTGCCTTGGGGTGTTGATTTATGGTGATTTTTTCCACGTGCCGGTAGGGGATGGACATGCCGTTTGCCTTGACCTAATTGGCTAAAACACTGATCATATCGCGCTTGTTCATTCCCGGGTACCGTGGACGCCGTCGACCAATGTGGTCGGCGCGCACCGACCACCTGCTCGCAACTGCTTGTCTGGACATGCAATATGGGGGCTTGCCACCGATGGCGAAGAACCCCCTGCACCGGACAGCCGGCCACTATTATTAACGTAAGGAGCTGCATGAACGCCGCGGACAAGAAACGGCTGTTGCGCGAGATGCTGTTTGCGCGCCGCTTTGAAGAGCGTTGTTACGAAGCCTATGTCGAACGCAAGATCGGCGGCTTCCTACATTTATATCCCGGCGAAGAGGCCTGCGCCTTCGGCGTGCTGGAGGCCGCGCGCCCGGGTCACGATTATGTGATCACCGGCTATCGCGATCACGTCCACGCCATCAAGTGCGGCGCCGATCCCAAAGAAGTCATGGCCGAGCTGTTTGCCAAAGAGACCGGCTGCTCGAAAGGTCGTGGCGGTTCCATGCACATCTTCGATGTGAAGCATCACTTCATGGGCGGTTATGCGCTGGTCGGCGGCCCGTTCCCGCTGGCGGCCGGCATGGCCAAGGCCATTCAATTGAAGGGTGGCGACGAGATCGCCATCTGTTTCCTCGGCGATGCCGCCAACAACCAGGGTACCTTCCATGAGTCGCTGAACATGGCGGCGTTATGGAAACTGCCGGTGTTGTATGTGTGCGAGAACAACCTCTACGGCATCGGTACGCGCATCGATCGTTCCACCGCCGTGGTCGAGCAGTACAAGCGTGTCGCCGGCTACAACATTCCGTCCGCGCAGGAAGATGGTCAGGATATCGAGAAGGTGTTCAAGGCCGCGCAAAAGGCCGTCAAGCATGTGCGTTCCGGCAAAGGCCCGTACTTTCTGGAACTGATGACCTATCGCTATCGTGGCCACTCCATGTCCGACTCCAATGCCTATCGCGGCAAGGACGAAGAGCGCATGTGGTCGAAGCGCGATCCGATCATCATGCTGCGCGATCGTTTGATCGAGTCCGGCGATCTGACCAAGAACGACTACAAGACGATGGACACGGAAATTCTCGACCGGATCGAGAACGACATCATCGCCTTTGCCGAATCCTCACCCGAACCACGGGTCGAAGAGCTGGAGAAATATGTGTTCGCGGATAACGATCCCTGGGTTCGCGGGGGGGCACGCTAATGGCGCAGATCATGTTCTGGGAAGCGGTGCGCCGTGCCCACGATGAAGAAATGGCGAATGATCCGCTGGTCATCTGCATGGGTGAAGACATTGGTGTCGCCGGTGGTACCTACAAGGCGACCAATGGGCTGTATGAAAAATACGGTGCCGAGCGCGTTATCGACACGCCGATTTCCGAAAACGGTTTCACCGGTCTGGCGGTCGGCGCGTCCTTCCTGGGCGTGCGGCCGATTGTCGAGATCATGTCGGTGAACTTTGCCTGGCTGGCGTTGGATCAGCTGTTCAACAGCGCTGCCAAGGTGCGTTACATGTCCGGCGGCCAGCTCACCGCGCCGGTGGTGGTGCGTTCACCCGGCGGTACCGCGCATCAGCTCGGCGCGCAGCATTCCGCGCGTATGGAAAAGGTGTTCATGGGCATCGCCGGTCTGCGCGTGGTCACGCCGTCCAATCCGCGGCAAGCCTACGGCCTGCTGAAATCCGCCGTGCGCTGCAACGACCCGGTGTTCATCAACGAACACGAACTCATGTACAACATGAAGGGCGAAGTGCCGGACAACGAATACTTCATGCCGCTGGAAGGTTCCGAAGTCGCGCGCGAAGGTCGCGACGTGACGCTGTTCGGTTACAACATCTCGGTGCATTGGTGCCTGGCGGCGGCGGACATCCTGTCCAAGCAGTTCGGCATCGAAGTGGAAGTGATCGATCTGTATTCACTGGCGCCGCTGGATCGTGCCGGTATCCGCAAATCGGTCAGCAAGACCCACCGCGCCAGTATCGTCGAAGAAGCCGAGGCCCCGGTCGGCGTCGGTTCCGAAGTGATGGCGATCATCAACGAGGAGTGCTTCTTCGAACTCGACGCCGCGCCGGTGCGCGTGTCGGCAGAGAACGTGCCGATCCCGTACAACCACACGCTGGAGAAAGCGGTCATTCCCGATGCGAATGACGTGGTCTCGGCAGTACGGAAGATGTTCGGGAAATAATTTTGTTTGAACCGCCAAGACGCCAAGGGCGCCAAGAAAACATAAATTGAACAG
>JBGSOE010000311.1:0-3562 GCA_041739295.1 Thiohalobacterales bacterium
GATTCCGCTCCGCCACACAACATGATGGCCGGCACTCGGCCTCCTGGAACAACCTCGGCAACGCACTGTTGTGCGTCGAGGCGTTTCGCGAAAATTTCCCCGAAGCCAACGCCGCCTACCAACGCGCCATCGAGCTTAAACCCGACTTCACCGAAGCCTATTACCACTCTGCAACCTGTCTGCAACAACAAGGCAAATTCGAGGAGGCCTTGGAACACTTCGGCCAAGCGGTTGCACTGCGTCCGAGCTACCCCGAAGCGGCAGCGGGACAAGTGATGGTACTGGAGCGACTGGGTCGATTCGCGGAAGCAAAAATAATCCTGCAGCACTTGCTGACAGAGCACAAAGACAATGTCCTGGTCGCCTTGGCCTTCGGCGTGATGGCGCGACACCTCAATCAACGCGAACAGGCGCTCGAACTTCTGGAGCCCCTCGATCCACAGAGACTGGAAAAGTGGGCACGCATCCAGCGCAATTTCGTGATGGGCGACCTGTACGACGACATCGGCGAACACAGCAAGGCCTTCGAGTACTATCACGCCGCGAATACCGAGGATCACCCGGGTTACAGCGTCAAGCAAACCGAACATCTATTCTCATCGCTGCAGGGCGCGTACAGCAGCAGTAAGCAGGCGTCTCGGCCCAAGGCATCGAACCGGTCTGAGCTACCTGTCTTCATCGTCGGCATGCCCCGCTCCGGCACCTCATTACTCGAACAAATACTCGCCAGCCATCCTGGTGTACATGGCGCGGGCGAGCTTGAGGACATGTATCACTTGTCCGGTTCGTTGCCTAAACGCCTGAACAGTAAATGGCCTTACCCGGCGTGTATGGATGACGCGACCACCGAGACGCTCGACCGAATCGCCAGCGACTATCTCCACCATCTGCAGACGTACGCCCCCGACGCTGAACGTATCGTCGACAAGATGCCGCACAACTTCGAGGCCTTAGGCCTGATCGACATACTGCTTCCCGGCGCCAAGATACTGCATTGTCGGCGCAACCCGATCGATACCTGCGTGTCGATCTACTTCAAGCACTTCAATTCTTTCCATCCCTATGCCAGCGATCTTAGGTCATTGGGTTTGTATTACCGCCAGTACGAACAGCTGATGGCCTATTGGATGCGCACCTTGTCTATCCCCATTCTCGACGTGCAATACGAAGACATGGTTGCGGACCAGGAAGGCATGAGCCGCAAGATATTGGAATTCGTTGGTTTGGAATGGGACGAGCGCTGCCTGAACTACCACAAACTCGAGCGTACCGTGAAGACGCCGAGCTACGACCAGGTCCGCAAACCGATTTACACCAAGTCGGTGGAACGCTGGCGGCGCTATGAACAACACCTAGGCCCGCTGCTGGATGCGCTCGGTGCCTGACGCCTCTAAACAGCAGGCCTTCGCGCTGTTTCAACAAGGCGCACTCGATGCCTCTCAACAGCTCACACAGCAACTGCTGCGCGCAGAGGCGAACGATGGACAGCTGTGGCTGTTGAACGGCTTGATCCATGCCAAGAAGAGCCAATTTCCCGAAGCCGAGGCCAGCCTCAAGAGGTCACTTCAACAACACAAAACTTATCAAGCGCTGCTATCACTCGGCCAGGTCTATCTGCTCACCCAAGCGATGGACAAGGCGGAACACGCCCTACAGCAGGCAACCGAGTGCCAGCCCAGCACCCACGAAGCCCGCATCACCCTCGGTAACCTTTATGCCAACCAGGGAAAATTTACCCAGGCACTGGAGGTCTACCAATGGCTGGAACAACACGGCCAGGCCGATGCCGGCCTCTACGGCAATATGGCCCTGACATTGGAGATGCTGCGTCAGGATGACGCTGCGCGTGCCGCTGCAGCAAAAGCCATAAGCCTCGCCCCACAGCAAGCGATGGCGAATCTGGTGCTGGCACGCCTGGATCGAAAATCAAAAAACGCACCGGCCTCTATTCAAAGACTGCAGCAAGCCGCCGCCGCTCACCCCAACAGCATCGACGGTGCCAATCTGCTCGGCGAACTCGGGCATGCGCTTGATCACGCTGCTGAGTACAGCGACGCCTTCGCCGCCTTCCAGCGAGCCAATCTTATCTGGCAGGCTGTCGCTCGCGGCGCGCCTTACGGCAAGGATTTCTATCTGCGGCGGATCGAGAACCTACGCCAGGTGTTCGCCACGCCAAAAGCTACCCCTGCGACTGACACGACCGGGGAACAATTGATTTTTTTTGTCGGCTTCCCGCGTTCCGGCACCACCCTGGTCGAAGAGATATTGTGTACTCGACCCCATATCGTGACCACGCAGGAAGAACCCCTGATCACGAATCTCATCACGCAGTTGACCGATGGCCAACCGAATTCCGAGGCCTATCCGGGCGTGCTTAGCGATTGGACCGAGCCGCAGCGCACAGAACTCCGCAAGCAATACATCAGTGAATTGCAGCGCGTCACCGGCACCCGCACTGCCGGCACGTTGTATATCGACAAACTGCCGTTGAATATCATCGACGCCGGTTTCATTCACCAACTGTTTCCGGCCGCGCGTTTTCTCGTTGCGCTGCGCGATCCGCGCGATGTCTGCCTGTCCTGTTTCATGCAAAGCTTCCGTCTCAACTCGGCCATGATTCACTTTCTGGATATCGAGGACACGGCGCGTTTCTATGCGGCGGCCATGAGTCTATGGAATCACTACAAAGCCGTGCTCACGAACCTGCAACATCTCGAATACCGTTATGAAGATTTGATCGTTGACTTCGACGGCACCTCGAAGCGGATCTTGGAATTTGTCGGCGCCGAATGGACGCCAGAGACCCGGATGTTTCATGAACAAGCCGGGACGCGCGTGGTCAATACCCCAAGCTATATCGACGTCGCGTCCCCGCTGTATTCGCGGGCCATGGGGCGTTGGCAACACTATGCCAAGCAGATCGGCCCGATCGAGACTATCCTGCAGCCGTTCATTGAACAGTTCGGTTACTCGAAGGCACGCCAGGGGTAACCCTGACGAATCATCAAACCGCCATTCCAGCGCATGCCGGAATCTAGAATTTTGCAGCGAATGGATTCATAAATTTTAAACCCTGAGGCACAACAAACCGAATAAACAAAAGGGGCGCCGTAGCGCCCCTTCTTTTGCTTTGCGATTCCAAACATCGCAAAATCAAACCCAGCCGTTTTCTCAGGCTGACTTTTTACGCCGCGCAACACCCACCAAACCCAACAGGCCAGAACCGAGCAGCCAGGCAGCAGCCGGGACGGGGGCCGGAGGGACTAAGCTAGGGCGTAGCAAATACCGATGAGTGGAAGCGGGCTGAAATTAGCTCGCA
This sequence comes from Thiohalobacterales bacterium, assembly GCA_041739295.1. Classification (GTDB taxonomy): domain Bacteria; phylum Pseudomonadota; class Gammaproteobacteria; order Thiohalobacterales; family Thiohalobacteraceae; genus JAHJQQ01. Next base: position 3,320 of record JBGSOE010000311.1, read on the forward strand.
CGGCAACCTAGCGAGCGGGGTTTCGGGGTTGGCCTAAATACCCAAAATGCTAATCACTCCCACGAATGCCACCAGAACTCTCTCAATCAAGAGGATCTGGATCGCCCCCTCCTAAGGGGTGCTCCCCTTAAGGAATCTCTGAACAAGTGCTGATTCCAGTCGCATACACTCTGTTCAACGTGATGTTTGCCCTGAAGCGCCAATGTTTGGCACTAGAGCAGGTGTTTTATGGCATATTTTCAG
>JBGSOE010000320.1:0-3117 GCA_041739295.1 Thiohalobacterales bacterium
CCCACCACACCCTACACAGCCTCCCTCACAGGAATAGGCTACTCAATCAATCTCCAACACTTCACCTGGCCGCGGCTGCGTCACCCGCACCTGACGTTCGCGCAAGACATCACCCAAAACAGTGATCGAAGTTTCTTCGCCATGCACCAGGGCTACAGGCGGACGCCCCTGAAAGCCACTGTACCAATCGAGCAGGCCGGCCTGGTCGGCATGTGCTGAGAGCCCGCCGATAGTGTGGACCTGCGCGCCGACGCGAATAGTCTCACCCCACAGCCGCACATGTTTAGCGCCGTCAACCAATGCGCGGCCCAGCGTGCCGCGTGCCTGAAAGCCAACAATGATGACGTGACAGTCGTTACGCCACAGATTGTGTTTGAAGTGATGCTTGATGCGCCCACCCGTGCACATGCCACTGCCGGCAATGACGATCGCACCGGAACGGATTTTGTTAATGGCCATGGACTGACTTGCGGTGCGACTGTAATGGAGATTGGGTAGGCTGAAGGGGCCACCATTTTCGTTACGGGCTTGTGACGCTTCAATGTCATAAAGCCGCCAATGCCGTTCGTAAACCTCCGTTGCCGCAATCGCCATTGGGCTGTCGAGAAAGATATTCCAGCCATTCAGTCCCCAGTCTTGATAATTTTGCTGGAAGATATACAGCAGTTCTTGCGTGCGCCCGACCGCGAACGCCGGAATCAGAATATTCCCGCGTCCCTCGCTCGCCACACGCATGACCTCACCCAACTCCTTCCAAGTGCTATCCCAGTCGCGGTGACAACGTTCGCCGTAGGTGCTCTCCATGATCACCAGATCGGCCTGCGGTACTTTAACCGGGTCACGCAGGATCGGCGCGCCGTGATGACCGAGATCACCGCTGAACACGAGGCGACGTTCACCGCCCTGGTCCTGAACACGTAGCTCGGCTATCGCAGATCCCAGGATGTGCCCGGCATCACGCAACCGCAGCCACACGCCCGGCGCAATACGCCGTTCAACGTCGTAGTCCATGGCCTTGAAGTACTGCATGCTGCCCTGGGCGTCGGCGACGGTGTAAAGCGGTTCAAGTAGCGGCAGGCCTTTGCGTTGGCGCTTGCGGTTCTCCCACTGGACATCCTTTTCCTGAAGATGGCCAGAATCCTGGAGCATGATGCGGCACAGATCGCGGGTTGCGCGGTGGGTATAGATCGCCCCCCGGTAACCGGCCTTGATGAGCAGGGGCAGACGCCCGGAATGATCCAGGTGCGCATGGGTCAGGACCACGGCATCGATATCCCCCGCTACGAAGGCAAAGGGGTCTCGATTGCGCGCCTCATCCTTCCAGCTGCCCTGGATCAGACCACAGTCAATCAGGACCCGGGACTGGACAGTCTCGAGCAGGAAACAGGACCCGGTAACCTCGCGTGCCGCACCCAGAAAACGTAACTGCATAGCACCCTTGCCCTATGAATGATTGCTACTGGCCACCCTAATATCTCTGCTGCCATTACGCAAAAAAACTCAACCCGACTCATGGGCTCGCAATAGCCCTGGCCAACAACCGCCGATCTGACCATAACATTCTACAGATTAAAGAATTTTTGCCTCTGACCGATCAATCTCCGGGAGCCGATGATAGCCTCAAAAAGGACTTGCGCCGGCATGTATGGCCTACGACTACCGTGCCAGGGCATAAAAGATACCAATGACTGATCATAATGACCTGACTGTTACGCCCCACGCGCGCGTGCAGGACATTCTGCTGCTACCCCCCCTCCCAACCATCGCCTGCAAACTGCTGGAACTGGTGGGTCAGGACGAGACTAACATCGAAGAACTTGCAGCTTTGATCGAACAAGACCCTGGGTTGGCGGCACGTATCATCGGCATTGCCAACTCGGCCTATTACGCCCGCCCCACCCAGATCTGTTCCGTCGCCGAGGCCATCATCCGCGTACTGGGGCTGAATCTGGTTCGCGGCATTGCGATCGGTATTGCCTTGAGCAAACCCTTTGACGCAAGTGTCTGCATGGATTTTAAGCTTGACCGCTACTGGTACCGCGCCATGCAAACCGCAAGTCTGGCGGCGCGTTTGGCCCCGCTGACCAACCTCGAAGAACCGGCGCGAAAATGCCTGTTCCTGTGCGGCCTGCTGCACAATCTCGGACAGTTGGTACTGGTCCATGCCTTTCCGGACCGGATGTCCAAGGTGTTTCAGAACTGGGCGCAACAGCCAGGCCAAAGTTTGCTGGCACTCCAGACAAAATATCTCGCCATAAACGAAATCGAGGCCGGCAGCATCATCGCGCAACGCTGGCATCTTCCTGCCGATATTACGGATGTCATCGCTCATCGTCACGACCCTAAGCGTGCCAACTCGGCAGCATTGGTGCAGTTAGTCGCCTATTGCGCCGAAATTGCGGACAGCTGGTACGATGATCCGGTCTCCGACGTAAAACCGCTGAGTGACGCGGGCTCGGCCCTTTTGGATACCGATCCAGCACGATTTGATAAACTGCTGCTGCAAGCCCGCAACCAGGAACAGGAAATGCGCACCCTGGCCCAATCCCTGGCCAGTACTGCATGCTAGAGATGATAAAAAACACTGCCATTGCCGATGCCTATCAGGAACTGAATCAGCACTTCATCATGCTGGTGAACGACATGTCTGCGCTGAGTGGACTGTCACGCCTGAATCTGCGCCACAGGCGTGAAGAAGAACTGCTGCGCGATGCCATGCGCGCGTTGTTGGAGAATAGCGAGTTCGAACGCTGTTCGGTGTTTCTACTGGAAAACGACATTTTGAAATGTGCTGGCGGTCTGGATTGGTCGGACCTGCTCGACCAGGTTCAAGACAGCGTACGCAACAGCTCGAGCTTTCAAATCGGCGAAGGCATTATCGGCATGGCCGCCGAGACTGGCCATCTACAACATTGTCATGACTGCAGTCGCGAACCACGTTTTATGCAGGTCGGTGAATCCAAACGCTCCGGCTCACTGATCTGCGTACCGGTTATGTTTGCCGACAAAATGCTGGGCGTAGTTAATATCTCGCACTCGCTCAGCAATGCCTTCTCAGATAAACACGAACGTCTGCTGACGATCTTCGCCAGCTTCCTCGGCCAGATACTGTCTAAC
>JBGSOE010000347.1:0-28321 GCA_041739295.1 Thiohalobacterales bacterium
GTCCTTGGCGTCTTGGCGGTTCAAAAAATACTGGCCTCCTAGCGGTTGCGAATGTCATTCTGCTACCCCCACGATCCGTACTTCCGGGATCAGCCGCACGCTCTGCTCGCGCTCAACGGTATCGCACACATGGGCAATCAGCGACTCGATGTCCGCGGCACGGGCGCCACCGGTATTGATAATGAAATTGGCGTGCTTCTCGGAGACGCAGGCCTGACCGATGCAATGCCCTTTCAAACCGCAGGCCTCGATGAGGCGTGCCGCGTGATCGCCCGGCGGATTACGGAACACCGATCCACAACTTGGTTGATTGGTGGGCTGGGTCGCACCACGCCGCTCCAACAACTCTTTGATACGCACTTGTGCTGCGGCGCTATCGCCTTTCTCAAAACGCAGATGCGCGGCGATAAACCACTCGTCCGCCGGACCACGAACATGCCGGTAGCCGATTTCATATTCATCAGGTTGGCGCAAATGCCGATCGCCGTGACGATCCATCGTCTCGACAGCGACCAGATATTGCCAGGTCTCGCCACCGAAGGCGCCGGCATTCATTGCCAGCGCGCCACCCATGCTGCCGGGGATACCAGCAAAGAATTCACCACCGATCAAACCCTGTCGGGTCATGAAGCGTGCGACCTTGGCGCAGGTCACACCGGCCTCCGCACGCACCGTGCAATCATCCAACAAGCGCAGATCATTCATCCCGCCGAAGGTGGCGATGACCGTGCCGGGGATGCCACCGTCGCGCACCAGCAGATTGCTGCCCAGACCAACCCAATACAGATCTTCGTCAGCTGGTAACGTTGCGAGGAAATTTGCCAGGTCATCAAGATCAGCAGGCGTATAGAAACAGCGCGCCGGACCACCCACGCGCCAGCTGGTATGCCGCGCCATCGATTCATTATGGCTCAGTGCACCTCGCAGCTTGGCTGTTTTATACGCTGCCATCATTCGCGTGCCTGACCTCGCGAGGTTTTCACTGCGTTGAGCTTTGGCTGCGGCCGGTCGATCATCTCAACCTGCAACGGCGGTGGCACGTCCAACAGCAGCTTGCTGCGCAAGGATTCACCGCAACCCATGTGCAGGCGAGGATACACAGCCGTCTGGTTTTGATTCATCGCTACTCCCCCCCAGCGGTCGGCCAGCGCGTGGCGAGTTCCGCCGACACCGCACCGATATCACCGGCACCTGCCATGAGCAGAACATCGCCATCGGCCAGCACACCTTCCAACACATCCGGCAGATCAGCCGCCGCAGCGACGAACACCGGATCGACCTGGCCGCGCAAGCGGATGGCACGACTCAGTGCCCGACCATCGGCACCTGCGATCGGCTGCTCACCCGCGGCATAGACATCCGCAAGCACTAGCGCGTCAACTTCTGACAGCACTTGTGCAAAATCTTCAAACAGATCGCGAGTACGGGTATAACGATGCGGCTGAAAAGCGACAACCAAACGACGTTCCGGCCAGCCGTTGCGCACGGCATCGATGACCGCGGCGAGTTCGCGCGGATGATGTCCGTAATCGTCGATTACCAGCACCCGACCTGCGGGGATCTGGCATTCACCATACACCTGGAAACGCCGTCCGATGCCGGCGAAATTGGCGAGCGCCGCCTGAATCGCGGCATCACCTATACCCAATTCGGTCGCCACGGCAATCGCGGCCAAGGCGTTAAGCACATTGTGTCGCCCGGGTAGGTTCAGCGTGACCTGTAGAACCGTTGCCACGCCTTTGCGATGCACCTGAAAGTGCATCTGCATCTCTTGCTGACGCAGCTCACTCACCCACAGGTCGGCATCGGTGTCGGCGCTAATCGCATAGGTGCGCACCGGGCGGGTAACCTGCGTAAGGATGTCGCGTACGCCGGCATCCTCGATGCACAGCACTGCCAGACCGTAAAACGGCAGATGATGCAAGAACTCCACGAAAGTCGAACGCAGCTTGCCGAAGTCGCCACCGTAGGTGGACAGATGATCGGCATCGATGTTGGTCACCACGGCGATCATCGGCTGGAGATACAGGAAAGATGCATCGCTCTCATCGGCCTCGGCGACCAGGAAACGTCCAGCACCAAGGCGCGCATGACTGGCGGCACTGTTGAGCAACCCGCCGATGACGAAGGTCGGATCGAGACCACCCTCGGCCAGCAGGCTTGCAACCAGACTGGTGGTAGTGGTCTTGCCGTGTGTGCCGGCTACGGCGATGCCATAGCGGAAACGCATTAGTTCGGCGAGCATTTCGGCGCGCGGCACCACCGGGATACGCCGTTCGCGCGCTTCTTGCACCTCGGGGTTGCTGCTGTTGACCGCACTGGAGATGACAACCACATCCGAGTCGCGCACCTGTTCGGCATGGTGGCCAGTGAAGATTGTCACACCAAGCGATTCCAGACGTCGGGTAACGCTGTTGGCACGCAGATCCGAACCCTGGACTTCATAGCCGAGATTGCGCAGCACTTCGGCGATGCCGCCCATACCGGCACCACCAATGCCAACGAAATGCACGCGGCGCACCCGACCCATTCCACCCGGCTGCACGGCAATATTATTTGGCATGCCCGCGTCACTCATGCGGCCCTCTCCTTCAATCCGTTACCACCTACCAGCGCCAGACATTGCTGAGCAACCACTTGCGCGGCATCAATGCGCGCCAAACGTCGTGCTGCAATCGCCATGTCCAGCAGCTTTTCTCTATGGGCAATGAAATCACTCAACACGCCAGCGAGTCGTTGCGCGGTCAAATCGGGTTGCGGAATAAGCAGGGCGGCCTGCGCCGCAACCAGATAACCGGCATTACTGGTTTGATGATCGTCTACCGCATACGGATATGGCACCAGAATCGATGCCACACCGACGGCAGTGAGTTCTGCGATGGTCAGTGCACCGGCACGACACACCACCAGATCGGCCCAAGCATAGGCCTCGGCCATGTCGTCAACGAAGGCATCAACGCGCGCCGTTACGGCCGCTTGCTGATAGGCCGCACGCGCCGCATCGACATGCCGCATACCGGCTTGATGATGGACATCGGGGCGATGATCAGCCGATAGCAATGCCAAGGCCTGCGGCAGAACTTCATTCAATGCCTGTGCACCCAAACTGCCGCCCACTACCAACAGATGCAACACACCCTGACGTGCAGCGAGGCGTTCTTGCGGTGGTGCAATTTGAGTGATGTCGCCACGCACAGGATTGCCGGTATGCAAGGGATGCAACCGTGCCGGCAGGCTACCAGGAAACGCTTCCATCACGCGCGTCGCCAAGGGTGCGAGTAGTCGATTGGTCAAACCGGCAACGGAATTTTGTTCGTGAATCAGTAATGGACACCGCAGCAGCCAAGCCATGAAGCCACCCGGCCCAGTCACAAAGCCACCCATCCCGAGTACGGCGCGCGGTCGCGCACGCAATAAAATATTACCGGCCTGCAACAGCGCACCGGCAAGCATGAAGGGCGCTGTCAGCAAACGCACCAGACCTTTGCCGCGGAGTCCACGCACGCTGATCCAGGCCATCGGCAGATTCGCAGCCGGCACCACTTTCGCTTCCAGTCCCGCCTGTGTACCTAGCCATAAAACCGGCTGCCCGGCGCGCCTTAGTTCGTCGGCCACTGCCAGCGCCGGAAACACATGACCACCCGTGCCGCCCGCCATGATCAGCACCGCATCACGCGGCCACTCATTGCGCCCACCCGACTTCACGGAGGCATTCATGCTGGCCTCCGCGCAGGCATGCGCCGCGGTGCCGGCCCAGGATCGGCATTCGTTGGTAACGTAAACACCGAACAGCGTGTTTCGTAATCGATGCGCAACAGCAACGCGATGGCGACGCACATCACCACCAGACTACTGCCGCCATAACTCATCAAGGGCAGCGTGAGTCCCTTGGTTGGCAGCGCACCCATGTTCACGCCCATGTTGATGAAGGCCTGCAAACCCAGCCAGGTGCCGATGCCATAGGCGAGATAACCGGAAAAATGGTCGCCCGCCTGCTGCGCGACGCTGCCAATGGAGAAGGCGCGCCACAGCAGATAGCCGTACAGCGCGACCAGCAGCAACACACCGACCAGCCCGAATTCTTCGGCCCAGACGGCGAATACAAAATCGGTGTGCGCCTCTGGCAAGTAAAATAGTTTCTGCACACTGCCGCCAAGACCGACACCAAACCAATGACCACGCCCAATGGCAATCAGGGATTGCGTCAACTGGAAACCGCTATTGAACGGATCGGCCCAGGGATCGACGAAGGTTGTCAGTCGTGCCATGCGATACGGAGAGGTTATTGCCAACAGACTCATCGCGCCGACCGCCGCGCCGATCAGCGTCGCAAATTGCCACCAGCGCACACCCGCCATAAACATCATCGCCAGTGCTGCCGACAACAGCACCACAGTGGCGCCGAAATCGGGTTCCGCCAGCAACAGTAGCGCGGCTAAAACCAGCACGCCCATCGGCTTGATGAAGCCACTGACCTTACTACGAACCTCCTCGGCATGTCGCACCAGATAGCTTGCGAGATACAGAAACAGCAATAGTTTGACCGGCTCCGAAGCTTGCAGGTTTACTGGCCCCAGCGCGATCCAGCGTGCAGCACCGTTAACAGAATGACCCACGCCCGGAATCAAGACTGCGATCAGCAATACAAAGGCCAATACCAGAACTGGTACGCCAGCGCGCGCCCAATGAGCCATGCGTACCTGGAAGATGAGCGTGCCTATACCCAACCCAGTTATCAGATAAATGCCCTGGCGCAGGCTGTAATAAAAAGGATCGCCCAACTGCCGATCAGCCATCGCGATAGAGGCCGAAGCGACCATCACCAAACCTATCGACAACAAGGTCAACGCGACACCCAGCAATTCATAATCCAAGCGCGGACAACGCAAACCGTTAGTGCGTACGCTGTTGCGCATACCGAGACGTGACTGGGCAAAGGCAAAACTCATTTGACCAGCCTCCGCACCGCATCGGTAAACACATCGCCACGGTGGTCATAGCCTTTGAACATGTCAAAACTCGCACAGGCCGGCGATAGCAAGACTGCATCGCCGGGCAGCGCAAGTTCCGCCGCCAGCTTTACTGCGGACTCCATTGTTTCGGCGCGCACCATGGTCGCCACGCCCTGGAGTGCAACCTCCAACTGCGGCGCATCCTGACCAATCAGCACAATTGCGCGTACCCGCCCTGTAAGAGCATCACGCAGCATGCGGAAATCGGCGCCCTTACCCAGACCGCCCGCGATCAGCACCACCGGACGATCCATGCCCAGCACGGCTGCCAACGTGGCGCCGACGTTGGTACCCTTGGAATCGTTGTACCAAACCACGCCTTTACTCTCCGCAACCCATTGTGTGCGATGCGGCAATCCACCAAAGGTACGCAAGGTGTCGAACATGGCCTTACGCGACAAACCAACCGCATCGCCCAACGCCAGTGCTGCTAGCGCGTTGCTGAGATTGTGCCGACCTGCCATGCGGATCTCCGCCGCTGACATCAGTCGCTCATCGCCGCGCATCAACCATGCTTGGGCGTTATAATCACGCACACCGTAATTACCGGCACTCGGTGGCTGCACACTAAACCCAATGCAGGGACGCGTGGAGTCTGCCAAGCGCGCCGCATAGGCGTCATCCAGATTGACGATCTGTAGCTCAGCATTGCGGTAGACAACTTGTTTGGCCTTGGCGTAATCCTCCAGATCGATATAACGATCCATGTGGTCCGGACTGATATTCAAGATCACCGCGGCGCGCGGTGCCAGCGTGAACGTTGACTCAAGCTGAAAACTGGATAGTTCCAATACATAGAGATCCGGCTCCACACCATCAATCGGCAACAAATCCAATGCCGGCGTACCCAGGTTGCCACCGACCTTGACATTGCGCCCGGCAGCGCGAGCCATCTCACCAAGCAGCGTGGTTACCGTGCTTTTGCCATTGGACCCGGTAATCGCGATGACGGGCGCAATGGCCGCGCGCGCGAACAGCTCAATGTCACCAATGATCTCGATGCCACGCGCACGCGCCGCATTGATCAGTGGGTGTGCAAGCGAAACGCCTGGACTAACGACGATTTGCTCGGCATGCTCGAACGCATCCGGCTCAAAGCGCCCCAGAAATAAGGCCACATCCGGCAACTCGTCATGCACGGCCGATAACCCAGGCGGATCCAGCCTATCATCGGTCACCGCGACCTGATGGCCCTGACGTGCCAGATAGCGCGCACAGGACAGCCCGGTCTTACCCAGACCGACGACCAACACTTTGCTTGGCGCTTTTTCATCCATCGCTTGAAATTGTTTCGCCGTCACTACGTCCATCGTTCAATAAATCAGCCACATGACCGAAATCAGCACAAAGGTCAGGCCCACGATCTGCATCTGTTTGTGCATATTCATCTGACGTCTCTCTAGCGGATCTTCAGTGTCGCCAAGCCAATCAACACCAGGATCACAGTGATAATCCAGAAGCGCACAATCACACGTGGCTCCGGCCAACCCTTGAGTTCGAAGTGATGATGCAAAGGCGCCATGCGGAAGATGCGCCGCCCCGTCAACTTGAATGAAGCAACCTGCAATATGACCGATACCGTCTCCATAACGAACACGCCACCCATTACCAGCAATACCAGTTCCTGACGTACCACGATGGCGACCACACCCAACGCGGCACCCAGCGCTAATGCCCCCACGTCACCCATGAACACCTGAGCGGGATAAGCGTTGAACCACAGGAATCCCAAACCGGCGCCGACGATGGCACCGCAAAATATCACCACTTCACCAACATCGCGGATGTAAGGAATGCTGAGATAACTGGCGAATTTAAAATTACCGGTGGCATAGGCGAACACCGCAAGTGCGGCGGCTACCATCACCGTTGGCATGATCGCAAGACCATCCAAGCCATCGGTCAGATTGACGGCGTTACTCGAACCCACGATGACGAAATAACACAGCAACACATAGCCAAGACCGAGATCGATGGCGACATCTTTAAAGAACGGTACCAATAATTGTGTTTCGGCCGGAGTCTGCGCAGTGGCGAACAGAAACCCACCCACTGCCAGCGCGATCACGGATTGCCAGAAATATTTCCAACGCCCTGCCATACCCTTGGAGTTGCGCAGTACGAGTTTCTTATAGTCATCGATCCAACCGATCACACCGAACAGCAAGGTCACTGCGAGTACGACCCAGACATAACGATTATGCAAATCCGACCACAGCAAGGTTGCCACTGCGATAGCCACCAGGATTAACGCGCCGCCCATGGTCGGTGTACCGGCCTTACTGAGATGTGTTTGCGGGCCATCGTTACGCACCTGCTGGCCAATCTGATACTGGCTCAACCAGCGGATCATGGCGGGACCCACCATCAGCGAAATGCTCAGCGCCGTAAGCACACCCAGAATGGCGCGCAGAGTCAGGTACTGGAAGACGTTGAAGCCGCTGTAGTACTGAGTCAGATAATCGGTCAACAGCAGCAGCATCAGGCATGCCCTCCCTGCGCCGTGCCCGTCAATGCCTGGACGACACGCTCCATACCCATACTCCGCGAACCTTTGACCAGCACAGTGATCTCGGTGCGCAGATTTTTCTCCAGCGCAGCCAATAGCTGATTAATGTCCGTGAAAGCCTGCGCGCGATTGCCACAGGCGCGCGCGGCATAGCCCGCCAATGTACCCAGCGTAAACAGTCGATCGATACCCGCCTGTGCGACATAAGCGCCCACCTCGGTGTGCAGAGCGGCGGCGTTATCGCCCAACTCACCCATATCTCCGAGTACCAACCAACGTTCGCCGGAGAATTCCTTCAACACGTCGACAGCCGCGCGCATTGAGGCCGGATTAGCATTGTAGGTATCGTCAATGACCAGGCCGCCGTCGCGCCGCTGTTTGCGCTGCAACCTTCCGGACACACTCCCCAAACCTTCGATGCCCTGACGCACTTGCGTAAGACTAGCGCCGGCCGCCAATGCTGCCGCAGTTGCACCCAAGGCATTAACGACGTTATGTCTTCCCAGCAGCGGCAGATGCACATTGATGGAACCTTGCGGTGTCCGCAGCTCCAGCTTTGTTCCGTTGATATCCATTGTGTAGCTGGCTGTGACATCGGCTGTGGATGTCAAACCGAAGGTTATAATCTGATGCTCCTGCGCGAGCTCCCGCCAGAGTCCAGCAAATGTGTCGTCGGCATTGATAACCGCAATGGCATCGACATCCAATGCCGCGAACAGCTCACCCTTAGCGCGTGCCACACCTTCCTGCGAACCAAAACCTTCGAGATGCGCGGGCCCTGCATTGGTGACAATAGCAACAGTGGGCCGCGTCAGACCCGCGAGATAGGCAATCTCACCGGCATGATTCGCACCCATTTCCACAACGGCACTGCTATGTTCGGCACTGAGGCCCGCCAGGGTCAGTGGGACGCCGATATCATTGTTGAGATTACCCTTGGTCGCCAGCACCGGACCCTGGCATGCCAGGATGGCTGCGATCATTTCCTTAACGGTAGTCTTGCCGTTACTGCCCGTGATGCCGATCACCGGAATACTGAATCGCGCACGCCAATGCCGCGCAAGCTGACCAAGCGCCTGCTGCGTATCGGCAACCTGCAGCAGCGGTAACAGGGTAGCCACAGGGCAAGTCACGACGGCAGCGGCGGCACCTTTCGATCGCGCCTGCTCGACATAACCATGCCCGTCAAAACGTGGGCCGACCAGCGCGAAGAATAAATTTTCGGCGGCCAGTGTGCGCGTATCGGTACTGATGCCGGCGAAGCGTGCATCGGGCCCCGTGTACTGCGCCTGTAACACGCCTGCGGCTTCAGACAACTGCATAGCCATCATGATACGTCGTCTCCCAGCAACGCGCGTACCTGATCGCGATCGCTGTACGGAATACGACGGTCACCTATCTGTTGATAATTTTCATGTCCCTTACCGGCCACCAACACAATGTCGCCAGGGCCACTGCTGGACAGTGCCTGGGCAATTGCTTGACCACGATTCCGTTCTACATAGACAGCATCCGGCTTCGACATGCCGGCCAGGATATCCATAACGATCTGTGTCGCATCCTCATGGCGCGGATTGTCATCCGTCAGCGCCACATGATCGGCGAGACGTTCGGCGACTTCACCCATCAGTGGACGTTTGCCGACATCACGTTCACCGCCGGCACCAAACACACACCAGAGGTGACCGCTGCAGTGTTCACGCAAGGCGATCAGCACTTGCTCCAATGCGCGCGGCGTATGCGCATAATCGACCACCACCAGTGGCTGCTGTGCGCCACCACCAAAGGCCTCCATACGGCCTGGCACGGTCTGCACCTTAGCCAATCGGGTCAAGGCATCTTCAAATGCAATGCCACGCACCAGTAACACAGCCAACGACGCCAGCAGATTACTGGCATTGAAGCGGCCCAGCAGACGGGTACGTAGCTCACCGTCGCCCCAACTACCGCGAACGCTGATGCACATACCTTGCATGCTGGTTTCGATCGCGCGGGCAGCAATCCAACGGGTATTCGGACGCGCGACCTGTCCAACCGTGTCTGCGTTTAAGGTGTAACCAATCACTGGCAAGTCACCAGGCAACTCGGTCAATAGGGACTGCCCAAATGCATCGTCAAGATTGAGCACTGCACTACCCAGGCCCGGCTGGGTGAAAAGTTGACGCTTGGCGTGAGCGTATGCCGCTTCACTGCCGTGATAATCGAGGTGATCACGACTTAGATTAGTCAACACCGCAACATCTATCGCGATACCTCCCGCGCGCGCCTGATCAAGGCCATGCGATGATACTTCCATCGCTACTGCTTGCGCGCCGCCTTCATTCAGCGCGGCCATTTCCTGCTGCAGTGTCAGGGCATCCGGCGTAGTGTGCAGACCAGCGCGTAACGCGCCGTAGAATCCATACCCCAGAGTGCCGATCAAGCCGCATGGTGCCTGCGCCGTGTGCAGCGCCTGCGCAATGAAATGTGTACACGAGGTCTTGCCATCGGTGCCGGTTACACCAATCACGAACAACGACTGTGAAGGATGGCCGTAGAAGCGATCAGCGATTGCACTTATGTGCCGTCCCAAGTCCGGAATCGCGATTACCGGCACACTGGTTGCGCGCAGTGGCTGAGTCGCTTCAGTAATCGACTCGGTGGGTTCCCAGAGAATGGCAACTGCACCCGCTGCGAGTGCGTCTGCGACAAAATCAACGCCATGCACCTGTATGCCTGCCACGGCAAGAAACAGATAGCCAGGACGCACCAAGCGACTGTCGAGTGCCAAACCAGCAATTCTAACGTCTTGCGCCTGACTCACAGACGCCACACCCAGCAACAAGTGTGACAGTAACGGCGATTGATCCAGCGCGGCTGCCGTCATCATTGCCGCTCCCCCAGCGCGATATGCTGCGCCGACGCCACACCCGGTTTTTCCACGGCATCCGGCGCCACATTCAGAAACCGCAGTGCACCGGCCATCACGGCGGAAAATACCGGTGCTGCCACCTTACCGCCGTAGTAATCACCATTGTTCGGCTCGTCGATCATGACGGCAATCGCCAGACGTGGTCGGCTGGCAGGCGCGAGCCCCGAAAACACCGACACATAACGCTTGTCGGAATAACCACCCGCAATCGATTTATGTACCGTGCCTGTCTTACCGCCGACGCGGTATCCAGCGACTCGTGCCGCAGGTGCCGTGCCTTGGGGACTCACGGCTTCTTCAAGCATCAGACGAATTTCTTGTGCGGTGCGCTTGGAAAACACCCGTTCCGCGCGCGGCGCTTTTTCCAATTTGAGAAATGAGACTGGGCGCAGCTCCCCATCGGCTGCAAGCACGCTATAGGCTTGCGCCAGTTGCAGCGGTGTAACAGATAACCCATAGCCAAACGACAATGTCGCCTGCTCGAACAGACGCCAGCGTCGATAATTAACCAGCAGTCCCGACGCCTCGCCGGGAAAGCCGCTGGCAGTCACCGTGCCGAAACCGACCTGATGCAGCTTTGTCCAGAACATCTCCTTGTCCAATGACAAGGCGATCTTGCTGGCACCGACATTACTTGATTTGCGGATCACGCCGGTCACATCCTGTGGGCCGTAGTCATGCACATCGCGCACGACATTCACACCAACACGCATATACCCGGGCGTCGTGTCGATCGGCGTATCCGGGCGATATTGGCCGGATTCCAAACCACAGGCAATTGTAAAGGCCTTGATTGTCGAACCCGGCTCGAACAGATCTGTAACGGCGCGATTACGGATCTGGCTTGGCTGCAAATGGGTGCGATTATTCGGGTTGTAGGATGGCTGATTCACCATCGCCAAAATTTCACCGGTGCGAGTATCCAACACCACTACCGAACCGGAACGTGCCTTCTGCTGTTGCACGGCGGCCTTCAATTCACGATAGGCGAGATATTGAATACGCCGATCAATACTCAGCGTGAGATCACGGCCCGGACGCGCCGCACGGATACTCTCAACGTTCTCGATAATGGCATGCTTGCCATCCTTTATGACGCGCTTGGCGCCGGGCTCGCCACGCATCCAATCTTCGTAGGCGAGCTCCATGCCTTCCTGACCGACATCGTCGACATCCGTGAAGCCCAGCACCTGCGCAGTGACTTCACCATCGGGGTAATAACGACGATATTCACGCTGCAAGGAAACACCCGGCGCTCCCAGGGCACGAATTTGCGCGGCGACGGTAGGATCAACATGGCGCTTGAGATAAACAAATTCACGCTCTGAACGCGCCTCCAACTGACGCCGCATTTGATCAGGATCCAACTGCAGAATCTTGGACAGGGCCGACCAGTATTCGCGCCCTGTCGCCAACTCCTGAGGATTGGCCCAAACCGAATCCACCGGTGTGCTGACCGCTAACGGCTCACCGTAGCGGTCCAGAATCATGCCACGGTGTGCAGCCAAGGTGACGACGCGGAGATGCCGTGCATCACCCTGGTTCTGCAGAAAATCCTGATTGAACACCTGCAAGTCCACCGCACGCCAAACCAGCGCGACAAACGCCGCCGCAAACAGCGCCAACATAATCCGCTTGCGTCCGACATATTCCGACATTTCGCCAGGTCTATTCATCCTATAAACCGCATTTGCCACGGAATCACACGGAAAAACACGGAAAAGGTCATAAGCTTCACGCGGGTACGTACATAACTCGCAAGATGTTGAATAGTCGCTCCATGAATGCACTGTGTTTCAGTGTCTTCCGTGCGTTTCCGTGGCTGGAATGATTTCAGGTTCATGGCTGTACGATCACCACGGCATTCGGATCAGGCATGGTCATTTTGAGTTGCGTCCGCGCCAACTCTTCGATACGACCATGGGTTGCCCAGGTGCTCTGTTCCAATTGCAATTGACCCCATTCGATGTTCATTTGGTCGCGATCCGATTCCAGCTGCTGTAACGCAACGAACTGTTTGCGACTCAGGTGCTTGCTATAGACAACACCGACGGCCGATGCGATCACCGCCAACACAAGTAATGGCAGCAACCAACCTGGGCCCTTCATTGTTGACGCTCAGCAATGCGCAACACCGCGCTGCGCGAACGCGGATTGGCCGCAATCTCTTCAGCGCCCGCCTGCACCGCCTTGCCGATAAGCCGTAATCGACCCGGCGCCGGACCACCAGTCACGGGCAGATCCAAGGGCATTTCTTCGCCGCGACTCTCGCGACGCATAAAACGCTTAACCATGCGATCTTCCAGCGAGTGGAAGCTGATCACGGCGAGACGTCCACCCGGTTCCAGCACATCAATAACCTGCTCCAGCGCCGACTCCAGATCCTGCAATTCTTGATTGACCTGAATACGTAACGCCTGAAAGCTGCGCGTCGCCGGATTTTTATGGCGGTCGCGCGTGGGCACAGCAGCGGCAATCAGTTCCGCGAGTTGGTGTGTGGTCGTGATGGGCTGCTCGTCACGCGTCTGCACAATCGTCTTGGCGATACGCCGGGCAAAACGCTCCTCTCCATACACATACAACACCCGCGTGATCTCCGCTTCATCAGCCTGCGCCAGCCACTGCGCCGCACTCAGACCCAGCTCTGGATCCATACGCATATCGAGAGGCCCTTCTTTAAGGAAACTGAAGCCTCGTTCAGGATCATCCAACTGTGGCGATGACACGCCCAGATCAAGTAGCACCCCGCTGACACGACCTGCGATTCCTTGTTCCCGCGCCAACTGTGCAAGCATGGCAAACGTGCCTCGTTGTATATGAAATCGAGCATCCTGCCCAAACCGATCCATCCCCACCTGCACAGCGACTGGGTCCTTATCGATTGCGTACAATTGGCCCTGCGCATCCAGTCGGCTGAGAATCTCCGCCGCGTGGCCACCACGTCCAAAAGTGCCGTCGATATAGATACCATTCGGCTTCACAGACAGTGCTGACAGCGCCTCCTGCAGAAGCACTGGCCAATGCGTTAATTGCTGACTCATAGAATCAGAGAATCAAACTTTCCAGGGACTCGGGCATATTGGTTTCATCACCCGCCCTTGCCACCCAGTCATTGCGACCCTGCTCCCAGATTTCTTCGTTCCATATTTCAAATTTCTTGCCTAACCCTACCAACTCAACACGCTTGTCGAGCTTGGCAAAATCGCGAAGACGAGGAGGAATCAGAATACGGCCATGGCTATCGACTTCGACCTCTGTGGCATGCCCCAGGAGCATGCGCTGCAGGTGTCGGGTCTGTTTATTCTGATTGGGAAGACGCACCAGCTTGCGCTCAATGTCCTCCCACTCGGGGGCGGGATACAGCAACAGGCAGCCGTCGTCGTGCACGGTCAGCACCAAATGACCACCGCACTCCTCATCCAACTGCCCGCGATAACGGGTAGGGAGCGCAAGACGGCCCTTGGTATCAAGGTTGACGGCGTTACCACCCCTGAACAAGAACACCCCCAGTGACAGACATATTTACCACTTATTTCCACCCTCTCCCACTTATTGACACTATAGGAACCGCTAACCCACCCTGTCAAGGGAAATGCCGATAGGAAATAGATAAATCTGGCTTTGTGGACAGTAACTTAGCGTCGATCGCGCTAGTCAGAAGTGATTTTCTTGTAACATCAGTATCTTGGCCTCGGGAGCTTGTGTCAGCTCTGAAACAAGACATAAATCAGTCTGTTTTTTGCCTGCTAACAGGCGCCACGCACTATTACGATGCAGATCCGGCGGACGACTCCCGCGCCCTTTCTGACCCGATGTCACAATGATGTCATTCAAGCGGGCTAGGCTCACCTGGAAATTAACTGCAGCGAAGAGGACAGAGCATGCGCATGAGCAACCCGAAAGCCACTAATACAGATCCCCGTCACGACAGCCTCGAGATACAGCACTTCGAGCGTCAATTGCAGCGCTACAACGGTGATGGTGATTGCGCCTACGAGCGTTCCTTGAACCAGCTCTATCGGCGACTGTTTGAGCAACGCTGCAGCCAACTTGACGCGCTGCGCAAGGCGGGGCTTTAACGGTATCTAGTGGATAGCCCCTTGGACCAAGCCCCAAAAAAAAAAAGCGGAACCTGACAGGTTCCGCTCTATGTGACAAGGCAAGGTACCCGCTAGAAAGGAATATCGTCATCAAACCCTTCATTGAAACGACCCTCATCCCCGCCCGCAGGCGCGGGTGCCGATGAATTGCGGTCGCCACCACCATAGGATGCACTGCTACCGCCAGTACCTCCGCCCCCACCGCTACGGCCGCCCAGCATCTGCATTTCGCTGGCGATTATCTCGGTGGTATAGCGGTCGTTGCCGCTCTTGTCCTGCCATTTACGGGTACGCAGACTGCCTTCGACATAGATCTGCGAACCTTTCTTGAGGTATTCGCCGGCAATCTCCGCCAAGCGCTGGTAGAACACCACCGTATGCCATTCGGTGCGCTCTTTCTGCTCACCACTTTGCTTGTCTTTCCACTGCTCGCTGGTGGCAAGGGTGACATTGGCGACAGCGCCACCGCTTGGCATGTAGCGAACTTCCGGATCCTTGCCCAGATTGCCTACCAGAATGACTTTGTTCACTCCGCGTGCCATGACCTTTTCTCCCGCCAGATTATTGTGTTGATCTGCATACCGCCATTCGCGTCGGCGCGAAGGCGTTGTCTATTCGCCGCCTTCTCATTCGCTAACGGCTGCGCAGCAAGGCTGCATCATACGGGGTTCACAACGGGACTGACAAACGTGCACCCCCGACATTGACATCAGGTCGCCAGGACTTCCGCAAGCCCCTGTTCATCAAGGGCGTGTTTATCGACTTTGAGATAAGCCATGCCCTCTTCGCCAATGACTACTGCCTCAGCGACCCCGCGCACCTGGGTAAAACGTTGCGCCAGTATCCTGGCACGCTGAGCATCGACGATGCCCACCTGCAGCAGATGGCTACTCAGATAGCGTGGGTTGCGCATAGAGGCGGCCACCAGGAACCAGAGTATGGCACCGCCGCTGCAGAACAACAGCACGCCACTGACGCCCGCCCATCCCTGTAGCCAGCCCCCAATCGACCCACCCAGAAAGGCGCCGAAGAACTGCGAACTGGAATAGAATCCCATGGCCGTTCCTTTGCTGTCCGGTGGCGCCACTTTTGAGATCAGTGACGGCAATGTGGCTTCCAACAGATTGAAACCGACGTAGAACAGAAACAGCAGTACGCTAACGTTGACCAGGGTCATATGCCAAAACGCCAGCCCGAATTCGGCGCAGGCGACAACCATGATCGCACCCAGGAACACCTGCTTCAGACGCCTGCGCTTTTCTGCAATGATAATGAACGGCACCATAGCCACAACTGACAACGCCAAGACCGGTAGATAAACGTACCAGTGATGCTGTGAAGGCAAGCCAACGTTATCGCGCAGAATCAAGGGTAATACCGTGAAAGTGGCAGTCAATACCATGTGCAGACTGAGTATGCCGAAATTCAGCCGCAACAACTGGCCATCACGTAATACCGCCATAAACTGCGCCGGCACCGGTTGTGCATCGCGGTGACGGCGGCTGATCTCCGGCGACGGCACGATCAGATACAGGACGGCGATGCCACAGCTGGCGAGGATCGCCGTTAGCCAGAAGATGCCAGAGAGACCGACCCAATGATCAAGCACCGGTCCGACCACCATCGCCACCGAGAAAGATAAGCCGATGGTCATGCCGATAATCGCCATGGCTTTAGTGCGCTGCTCTTCACGGGTGAGATCAGCCGCCAAAGCCATGACCGCTGCGGCTATAGCCCCAGAGCCTTGAAGTGCGCGGCCCAGAATAATGCCGTAGATGCTGGTCGAAAGTGCGGCTACAACACTACCCAACGCAAACAGCAGCAGGCCTGCGGCGATCACCGGTTTGCGCCCGATACGATCAGACAGCAGCCCGAAGGGGATCTGCAGGATAGCCTGCGTCAGACCATAAGCACCGATCGCCAGACCGATCATGGCGTGGGTCGCCCCTTCCAGCTTGCCCTCATAGAGCGCGAACACTGGCAGGATCATGAACATCCCCAACATACGCAGGGAAAAAATCCCCGCCAGCGACAGCGCCGCACGGCGTTCTCCGGGCAGCATGGCATGGCGCTCGGTGGGTGTGGAATTCACAACGGGAATACCTTTGATCTAACCTGACGCGGGGCCGTATAGTAGCAGGTTCCCTGGGGCCCGAAAATCGACATGGATACTATTCGTATACGCGGTGCGCGGACGCACAATCTGCAGAATATCGACATCGACCTGCCACGCAACCGGTTGATCGTGATTACTGGCCTGTCCGGTTCCGGCAAATCGTCGCTCGCCTTCGACACCATCTACGCCGAGGGCCAGCGCCGCTACGTCGAATCTCTATCGGCCTATGCCCGACAGTTTCTGTCCATGATGGAAAAGCCGGACATCGACCATATCGAGGGCTTATCCCCGGCCATCTCCATCGAACAGAAATCGACTTCACACAACCCGCGTTCGACGGTCGGCACCATCACCGAGATCTACGACTATCTGCGTCTGATGTTCGCGCGCGTGGGTACGCCCCAGTGCCCGGAGCATGGCACCGTACTGGAAGCACAGACCGTCAGTCAGATGGTCGATCATATCCTGGCGCTGCCGGAAGGCACGCCACTGATGTTATTGGCGCCAGTGGTGCAGGATCGTAAGGGTGAGCATGTCGGTGTGTTAGAGGATTTACGCGCCCAGGGTTTCGTGCGTGCACGCATTGACGGCAAGCTGGTCGAACTGGATCAACCGCCAGCACTGGATCTGAAACGCAAACACAGCATCGAGGCCGTGGTAGATCGTTTCAAGGTACGTCCCGATCTATCCATACGTCTGGCCGAATCCCTGGAGACCGCACTGCGCATTGCTGATGGCCTGGCGCGCGTTGCCTTCATGGACACACCAGAACGCGAAGAACTAGTGTTTTCCGCCAAGTTCGCCTGCCCGACCTGCGGCTACTCCCTGAATGAACTTGAGCCACGTCTGTTCTCCTTCAACAATCCGGCCGGGGCGTGCCCGTCCTGCGATGGCCTGGGCGTTAAACAATATTTTGATCCAGGCCGAGTCGTTGCCAATCCGCATTTGAGTCTGGCTGGCGGTGCCGTGCGCGGCTGGGATCAGCGTAATGCCTATTACTTCCAACTCATCAGTTCTCTGGCCGACCACTATAAATTTGATATTGAGACACCGTTTGAGGAGCTGCCCGAGAAAATCCAACAGATCATTCTTAAAGGCTCCGGTCGCGAGACCATCGAGTTCCAGTACGTGACTGAACGCAGTGGCTTCAGCACCCGACGCCACGCCTTCGAAGGCATCGTGCCGAATATGGAACGACGCTATCGCGAAACTGAATCCAACGTGGTGCGTGAAGAGCTGGCAAAATATCTCAGCACCCAACCCTGTCCGGATTGCGCCGGGACACGCCTCAACCGTTCAGCACGGCACGTCTTCGTCGCCGGCCAGACACTGCCGCAGATCGCCGCGCTGCCAGTAGGACGCGCGCAGACCTTCTTCAGCGAGCTGCAGCTACCGGGACGTCGTGGTGAAATCGCCGCGAAGATCCAAAAAGAGATTGGGGCACGGCTGAACTTTCTGGTCAATGTTGGCCTCGACTATCTCTCTCTGGAACGTAGTGCCGACACCCTATCCGGCGGCGAAGCACAGCGCATTCGTCTCGCCAGCCAGATCGGCGCTGGCCTGGTGGGCGTCATGTATATTCTCGACGAACCTTCCATCGGACTACATCAGCGCGACAACCAGCGCCTGCTGAACACACTGACGTATCTGCGCGATATCGGTAACACGGTCATTGTTGTCGAGCATGATGAAGATGCCATCCGCAGCGCGGATCATCTGGTCGACATGGGTCCGGGGGCCGGTGTACACGGCGGCCGCATTGTTGCCCAAGGCACGCCCGCGGATATCCTCGCCAATCCCAACTCGCTGACCGGACAGTACTTGTCCGGGAAACGCCGTATCGAAATACCCGCGCAACGTACACCTTATGATAAACAGCGCGAATTGCAGATTCGTGGCGCGCGCGGCAACAATCTCAAAGCCGTTGATATCGATATCCCGATCGGCCTGATGACCTGCATCACCGGCGTATCCGGTTCCGGCAAGTCAACGCTGATCAACGACACATTACATCTGCATGCCGCACGGGCATTGAATGGCGCGAGCACCGATCCCGCACCCTGCGATGCGATAAATGGATTGGATCAATTTGATAAGGTCGTCGACATCGATCAAAGTCCAATCGGTCGCACACCGCGTTCCAACCCAGCAACCTATACCGGGCTGTTCACACCGATCCGCGATCTGTTTGCCGGCACCCAGGAGGCACGCTCACGCGGCTACAAAGTTGGTCGCTTCAGTTTCAATGTCAAAGGCGGTCGCTGTGAAGCTTGTCAGGGCGACGGTGTCATCAAGGTCGAGATGCACTTCCTGCCAGACATCTATGTCCCTTGCGACGTTTGTCACGGCAAGCGTTACAACCGCGAGACGCTGGAGATCCGCTACAAAGGCAAAAGCATTCATGAGGTTCTGGAACTCACCGTTGAAGACGCGCTGGAATTCTTCAACGCCGTGCCGGTCATTGCCCGCAAGCTACAGACGCTCATGGATGTCGGCTTGACCTATATCCGCCTGGGCCAGAATGCCACCACCCTCTCCGGTGGCGAGGCACAACGCGTGAAGCTGGCTCGCGAGTTATCGAAACGCGACACCGGGAATACGCTGTATATCCTGGATGAACCCACCACCGGACTGCACTTCTACGATATCGAACAGTTGCTGGTTGTATTGCACCGCCTGCGCGATCACGGCAACACGATTGTCGTCATCGAACATAATCTCGATGTCATCAAAACTGCGGACTGGGTTATAGATCTTGGTCCGGAAGGTGGCGACAAGGGCGGCCAGATCATAGCCTTCGGCACGCCCGAGGCAGTTGCAGCAGCGGCAGAATCGCACACTGGCCGATTCCTTGCGCCCATACTTGAGGTCGCTGCCCAGGCTAGTACGCGCAGCAGCAAGACCAAGGCACAGCGTTAACCTAAAAAAATCATTTCAGCCACGGAAACACAGGAAGGCACTGAAACACAGTGCCTTCCTGGAGCGACTATTCACCACCTTGCAGGGGATGGCGGTGCCGGCGTGAAGCTAATGATCTTGTCCAGGTTTTTCCGTGTGATTCCGTGGCAAATGCGGTTTATAGGATTAAGGATCCTCTGATTAATTTGATCAAGCGAGCAGATGCAAGGCGCGGACGGGCGACTCGAAGCGAAGCGCAGAGAACGGCGCTAGCCGGCCCGAAGGGCGAGGTGCGCAGCACCGAGTAACAAACGGAGTTTACACGGCGTAAATGAGTATTTTGAGTCCGGCTGCAACGCGGCAGATGCCGCTTCAGCGAATTAATCAGAGGTTCCTTAAGCATGTTCTAAACTGCGGACTGGCGCACCCGGAGAAACGCAAACAGTACCTGCAGCAGATAACTCAGCAGCACCAATGCCGCGGGCATGGGTGCAACATTGATACCAACCGCAACCAGAATAGCACTCAACCCGAATGCCGCAACACGCAGGCCGCTAAAGGCCATCAGTCGCTCACGCATCTGCGTATGCTCAGGCGATTGTCGGCCGGGCCAGCGCCATACCGGCAGCAGGTAACTCGATGCCCCCGTCACCAACGGCAACAAAAACAGATACAGCAGCCATGCGATAACGGTATCAGCGCTAACCATGCCATAGCCATGGGCGATGCCTGCGCAGAGCACTAGTATCCAGCCTATCAGTGCACTACCCAGCGCGATCCCCGCACTCTGCATCGCCCACCAGGATTGTTTGTATCGCCACAGACTGCGCAACATAGACAGACTTGACCACATCCACAGCAAGGCCCCCAGCACCGCCAGTGTCGGCCAGCATGCTGAACCAACGGCGATAGCCAAGGTTCCTATCAGCACGATGGGCAACTGCCGCCGCAGAAATACATGTGCAGTCTGATCTTGTTCAGCCAAAACTGTGGGCAGCAACACGCGCAACGTACCAATAGCTGTGAGACCCACAAATCCGAACAGGTTCAGGTGTAGATGCATCACCCGAGTTATCGCCCAGCCTCCAGGCCAAACCACACGGCTTACGATCAGACTCAACGCCAGCAACAGCGCGATCAATGCAGCCAAGTACCAATCAACGCCTGGATGAGCGCTGCCAAGAACCTGCGCACGTCGCCGCCATGCCCATACAAATTCCAGCACCACCAATACAAGAATCAAACCTGCAATCAGAGGCACAAGCGCGTATCTAAAACCAATCACAGCGCCGATAGCCAACAGGAACGCACCAATAGGCACTAATAATACCGCGTCACCTGCTGGAGACGTGCGCGTGAGAACCGGAATAAAATACAGCATGGCGCCTAGAATGAGCGGCATGACACCTACGCCGAACACTATATGTCGCCATATCAACGCAGGCGCGTCTTGTAGTAGCAGCGCGGCGAAACTGGCCGCCAGAGCAACAACGACCAGAGCGGCCAGTACGCTACGCATAATCATGCAACATGATGATCACAGCCGGCCCTGAAAATGCACACGATCGCCAACCTGCAAACCCAACACCCGGTCTGCGCGGCCTTGATTCACTGCGATCTCGACAAGTCCATTGGCATTGCCGTACCAGAAGGCCTTGCCTGGCGCCACAGATGAAAACGTTATGCCGCGGTGCAATGACTGATCACCGGCTTCTAGAATGCTGTCTTCATCCACGCTGGACAGGCGGATCCCGGTCATGAGATTACCGTAATGATCCACATAGACAATCTTGGATAATTCCGGTGGCCATCCCTCCAGCAACCGCGTCGCAGGCACTACCGATACACCCACAACCGCCTCGCCGCGCGCGATGCGTGCCGCGACCGGCGCAAATAAATCACGCCCATGAAAGCTGTGCGACAGACGATCAGGACGCCACTGGATATCCCACCACTCGACCTGCTCCGCGCGCTGCACGATGATATTGAACAAGCCGTTGTCGGGACCGACAAACCAGCGATCATCGGCCTTGACGACAGCCGCACGCCGGTCACTACCAACACCGGGATCGACTACACACAGGAAAACCGTACCTGAGGGAAACTCATCAATGTACGCCGCTAATAAATAGGCTGCCGCCTGGATCTCAAAGGCCGGTAGATTGGCGAACAGATCAATAACTGTCACACCCGGTGCTTCACGCGCAAGCACGGCCTTCACTTGGCCTAGATAGGGTCCCTCGCTACCAAAGTCTGTGGAAATAATGATCATAGTGATGTGACCAGTATTGTTAAATGTTGCCACATTTAATCACAGAAACTGCATAAGCCACGAGTCAGCCAAGACTACGAGTAATACTGAAACGAAAAAGGCCGGGCTATGCCCGGCCTTCCAAGACTTCCCAATGAGACAGCTTATTCGGCTACCGCATCAACCGACATTTCCGGACGATCGACCAACTCAACCAACGCCATCGGCGCATTATCACCGGCACGGAAGCCCATCTTCAGAATCCGCATGTAACCACCGGGACGCTCTTTATAACGCGGGCCCAATTCATTGAAGAGCTTGGTTACGACATCACGGTCACGCAGACGCGAGAAGGCAAGACGACGCTTATGCACGCTATCAATCTTGGCCAGGGTAATCAGTGGCTCTGCAACGCGGCGCAGCTCTTTCGCCTTCGCAACAGTGGTCTTAATCACTTCGTGGCTCAGCAGGGACGTAGCCATATTGCGCAGCATTGCTTTGCGATGGCTGCTGTTACGGCTCAGTTGCCGTCCAGTGTTACGGTGACGCATGTTTATACCTCAGGTACTAGGTTCTAGGCACTGGGTTCTAGGCGGGGTCAGGGAAAATTTTTTTCCCTCGGCCCTAGCACCTAGTATCTAGCACCTGTAGTTTAAGCGCTAACCTTCTCTTTGTCCTTCAAACCGGCAGGCGGCCAATTATCCAGGCGCATGCCCAGGGACAGGCCGTGCGTTGCCAGCACGTCTTTAATCTCGGTCAGTGATTTCTTACCCAAGTTCGGCGCCTTAAGTAGTTCAACCTCGGTACGCTGAATCAGGTCACCGATGAAGTAAATGCTTTCGGCCTTCAAGCAGTTCGCAGAACGAACCGTCAACTCCAGATCATCGACCGGGCGCAGCAGGATCGGATCTATATCCGCGGCACGCGATTCCACATGCTCGACTTCCTTGCCCTGCAGATCAACAAAGACCGACAGCTGTTCTTGAAGAATGGTCGCAGCACGGCGAACCGCTTCTTCCGGATCGATGGTGCCATTGGTCTCGATATCGATAACCAATTTATCCAGATCGGTGCGCTGCTCAACGCGGGCACGATCAACCGAGTAGGTCACCTTGCTCACCGGGCTGAACGAGGCATCCAGCTGTAGGCTGCCGATTGGTCGCTCACTGCCCTCAGCACTATCACGCTGGGTCGCAGGCACATAGCCGCGGCCTTTGGCAATCTTCAGACTCATGCTCAACTCGCCTGACTTAGTCAGGTTTGCGATGACATGGTTCTTGTTCACGATTTCGACATCGTGATCCAATGCGATATCACCCGCTGTCACGATGCCCGGGCCCTTCTTTTTCAGGACCAGCGAGGCTTCATCGCGACTGTGCATTCTGATTGCCAGACCCTTGAGGTTCAACATGATGTCGATGACATCTTCCTGCACACCTTCAACAGTCGAGTATTCATGCAGCACACCGTCGATTTCGACGTTCACTACCGCAGCGCCCGGCATGGACGACAGCAGAATACGACGCAGGGCATTACCCAGCGTATGACCAAATCCGCGCTCTAGCGGTTCGATAGTTACCTTGGCATGCCGATCATTCACAGTCTGAATGTCGACAATACGTGGCTTAAGGAATTCGTTAACCTTGCCCTGCATGGAAAATCCTCTCTCCTAAATGCTTATTTGGAGTACAGCTCCACCACCAGCTGCTCATTGATTTCCGGCGGCAGTTCACTCCGCTCCGGGCGTGACTTAAAGACACCTTCCAGTTTCTTGGCATCTACATCGATCCAGTCAGAGATCCCGCGCTGCTGCGCATTCTCAATGGCGGCCTGAATACGCAGTTGCTTCTGAGCCTGTGCCGACACTGCAATGACATCGCTCGGACTCACCTGCGCCGAAGGAATGTTCAATTTGGTGCCATTGACGTTTACACCATTGTGACGCACTAACTGCCGCGCTTCCGAACGAGAAGCAGCAAAACCCATGCGGTACACAACATTGTCTAAGCGGCATTCGAGCAGCTGCAGCAGGTTCTCACCCGTGGAGCCTTTGCGACGCGCGGCTTCGGCGTAATATTTGCGGAACTGGTTTTCCAGCACGCCATAGATGCGACGCAGTTTCTGCTTCTCGCGCAGCTGCAGTGCGTAACCCGACAGACGGGTACGACGCTGTCCATGCTGGCCAGGCGGGAACGGACGGGTCTCCACTGGGCACTTGCTGGTGAAACACTTCTCACCTTTTAGGTACAGCTTGCCAGCTTCACGGCGACACTGACGGCATTTGGAACCGGTATACTTTGCCATTTCGACTCTCGCTAAAACTCTTAAGGCGTTAAACGCGACGCTTTTTGGGCGGACGACAACCGTTATGCGGAATCGGTGTCACGTCCTGAATGTTGGTTACCTTGAATCCGACATTGTGCAGCGCACGCACAGCCGAATCACGGCCCGGGCCTGGGCCCTTCACCATCACCTCAACATTCTTCATGCCGAATTCGAGCGCGGCCTTGCCGGCACGCTCCGCCGCGACCTGAGCCGCGAACGGCGTGCTCTTACGCGAACCACGGAATCCGGAACCACCTGAAGTCGCCCATGACAGCGCATTACCCTGCCGATCGGTTATGGTGATGATGGTATTATTGAAGGAGGCATGCACATGGACGATACCATCGACCACGTTCTTCTTGACCTTCTTCTTAGTACGAGGAGCCGGTTTAGCCATAAATTCCTAGTCTCAACTCTGAGCGCCGAGTACACCCGGCGAAATTCAAACTGAATACGTAATTACTTGCGAATCGGGCGACGTGGTCCCTTACGGGTACGTGCATTGGTACGGGTGCGCTGTCCGCGTAGCGGTAGGCCACGGCGATGACGCAGACCACGATAGGTACCCAGATCCATTAAGCGCTTGATGCTCATGGACACGGTACGGCGGAGGTCACCTTCGACAGTGAACTTACCCACCTCAGTACGCAGCGCCTCGACCTCACCTTCCGCCAAATCTTTGATTTTACGGTCAGGTTGGATCCCAGCGGCGACGCAAATCTGTTTCGCACGGGTCTGCCCGATGCCATAAATGGCCGTCAGAGCAATGACGGTGTGCTTGTTCACCGGGATATTGATACCAGCAATACGGGCCATTAAGGCTCTCCTAACACGATCTCACAACAACCCGCTTTCGGGAAACGCGTAAGGTTATCCCGCGGGTCGTAAAAAATCAATGACCAAACCAACTTCACACCTGCGTCAATGTGACGCCAGGCGACCAGAAAACTGCCTCAGCCCTGCCTCTGCTTATGGCGGGCATCAGTGCAAATCACCCGAACCACACCTTTGCGGCGGATGATTTTGCAGTTCCGGCAGATCTTTTTGACGGAAGCTCGAACTTTCATGACAACACCCAAAATGTATTAAACAAAAATCAACCAGGTATCCACCGCAATACTGGTGCAACCTGACGTGCCCTCAGCGCAACGTCCCCGCCTTACCCTGGCTTTTCAGATTAGCCTTTTTCATCAGCCCCTCGTATTGATGGGACATCAGATGGGCCTGCACCTGGGCCATGAAATCCATGACCACCACCACGATGATCAGCAGCGAGGTACCCCCGAAATAGAACGGGACATTCCAATACAAAATCAAAAATTCCGGCATCAAGCATACGATGGTGATGTAAATTGCACCTACCAATGTAAGCCGCGTCATCACACCATCAATGTAGCGCGAAGTTTGTTCACCCGGCCGTATACCCGGAATGAACGCACCTGACTTTTTCAGGTTTTCTGCCGTTTCACGCGAATTGAAGACTAGTGCCGTATAGAAGAAGCAGAAGAATACAATTGCTAACGCATACATCATCACATACAGCGGTTGGCCCGGTGATAAGGTGGACGCAAAGTCCTTAAGCCAGCCCATGCCTTCCGTTTGCCCGAACCAGCTGCCCAGGGTCGCCGGGAAGAGGATGATGCTCGAGGCAAAGATCGGCGGTATCACACCTGCCATGTTCAACTTCAGCGGCAGGTGCGTACTCTGTGCCGCATAAACTTTTCGGCCTTGTTGACGCCGCGCGTAGTTCACTGTAATTCGACGCTGGCCACGCTCAACAAATACCACGAATGCCGTTACCGCTAATGCCAAAGCAAACAGGAACAGAATCGTCAAAACATTCATTTCACCGGTACGCGCCAACTCCAGCGTACCGCCGATCGCCTGAGGTAATCCCGCGACAATACCGGCGAAAATAATCACCGAAATACCGTTACCAACTCCACGCTCGGTGATCTGCTCACCCAGCCACATCAAAAACATCGTACCCGTTACGAGTGTAACGACGGTCGTCAGAATGAACGTCGATCCCGTCGTTAGCACCAGCGGGTTGCCACCCATAGTCTGACTCTGCAGCCCCGCCGCAATACCGAATGCTTGCAAAGTCGCGAGTCCAACGGTGCCATAACGTGTGTACTGCGTTATTTTCCGACGGCCAGACTCACCTTCCTTCTTCAACTGCTCCAGTGTCGGCACTGTCACGGTCAGCAGCTGGATAATAATCGATGCCGAAATGTACGGCATGATACCCAACGCGAACATCGATAAGCGTGAGAGTGCGCCACCTGAAAACATGTTAAACATGTCCAGGATGGTACCTTTCTGCTGATCAGCCAGACTTGCCAATACGTGCGGATCAATACCCGGGATTGGTACGAAGGTACCCAGCCGGAACACCATCAACGCACCCAGCACAAAGAACAGCCGCTGGCGAAGCTCCTTGAGTTTACCCAGGTCGCCTACCGTACCAGCAAGGGTTGCACCTGGACTTGCCACTTATTCTTCGACCTTGCCGCCCGCAGCTTCAATCGCGGCGCGTGCACCCTTGGTAACACCAACACCTTTCAAGGTGACTGCTTTGGATATCGTACCCGACAGAATCACTTTTGCCTGTTCGGCGTCCTGACTGACGATGTTCGCCAATTTCAACGACAGCAAGTCGATGATGTCTGTATCCAGATTGGCCAGTTCGCTCAGACGCACTTCCGCACGGGTGCGCGCAACACGTGACTTGAAGCCAACCTTAGGCAAACGACGCTGCAAAGGCATCTGACCGCCTTCGAAACCGACCTTATGGAAGCCGCCTGCACGTGATGTCTGACCTTTATGACCCAGACCGCAGGTCTTACCCAGGCCAGAGCCAATACCACGACCTACTCGCTTCGGCGACTGTTTGCTACCTGCCGCTGGCTTAAGTGTGTTCAGGCGCATGTTAGGCTTCCTCGACCTGCAACATATATGAAATCTTGTTAATCATCCCGCGCACTTCCGGCGTGTCGATGACTTCAACTGTGTGGCGTATACGCCGCAGCCCCAAGCCGATGACGGTGGCCTTGTGAGATTGCAGACGTTTGGCGGTACTGCGTATCAAGGTGACCTTGAGTTTTTTCTGACTTGCCATGACTTACCCCAGAATCTCTTTCACAGACTTGCCGCGCTTGGCAGCCATGTGCTCTGGCGCATGCATCTGCTCCAGACCTTCTACCGTGGCACGCACGACGTTAATCGGATTCGGCGAGCCAATCACTTTGGCCAGTACGTCCTTCACGCCCAACACTTCAAATACAGCGCGCATCGCGCCACCCGCGATGATGCCAGTACCTTCCGATGCCGGCTGCATATACACCTTGGCCGCACCATGATTACCGGTCACTGCGTATTGTAAAGTACCTTCACGCAGGCTAATCGTACGCATATTGCGGCGTGCACTATCCATGGCCTTCTGAATGGCGACGGGCACTTCACGCGCCTTGCCAGTTCCGAAACCTACACGGCCACGGCCATCACCGACAACGGTCAGTGCTGCAAAACCGAACTGGCGTCCACCTTTGACCACTTTGGCCACACGGTTTACTGATACCAGTTTCTCGAGAAGGCCGTCGCCACTCTGAGTTTGCGCGTCAACACTCGACATGATTCAACCCTTAGAATTGGAGGCCGGCTTCGCGAGCGGCATCCGCCAGCGCCTTGACCCGACCGTGATACTTAAATCCGGAGCGATCGAAGGCCACCTTAGTGACTCCGGCCGCCTTGGCCTTTTCCGCAATCATCTTGCCAACCGCAACAGCTGCAGCGGCATTACCGGTATACGGTAGATCCGTACGCAACTGCTTGTCGACCGTGGACGCCGCCGCAACTACTTCATTGCCGTTCGGTGCAATCACCTGGGCATAGATATGCCGCGGTGTACGGTAGACGCACAGGCGGAAACTACCCACCTGACGAATCCGAGCCCGAGTCTTGCGAGCGCGACGTAAACGTTCTTCTTTCTTGTCCATTACTGCCACCTTAGTGCCTGGCTTATTCCGGCATGGCTGATAATCATCGCCACCCCGGCTCTCAATTCAACTGTGCGAATTATTTCTTCTTCGCTTCCTTACGGGCAATCACTTCATCGGAATACTTCACACCCTTGCCCTTGTAAGGCTCTGGTGGACGGTAAGACCGAATGTCAGCAGCAACCTGACCGACTTTCTGCT
>JBGSOE010000392.1:0-13713 GCA_041739295.1 Thiohalobacterales bacterium
ATGATTACGCCGGCGGGGACTTCGATAGTGTCCATGCCATCAAGTGCATTTGATTCCTGAATCGCCGCGCGTAATGTGCATTCCTGATTGCCCGTAGAGGTTTCGCAGACGCCGTCGCCAGGGCTGGCATCAACTCGATCATCCTGGCTGTTGACGACAAACGTCCTGCCGAAGACAGCAATCTCATAGGCGCCGATATCACAGGGTATATTAAGAGCTCGATCCGCACCGCGCGCGTCGGTCGCCATACATGCGTAGC
This sequence comes from Thiohalobacterales bacterium, assembly GCA_041739295.1. Taxonomy (GTDB): domain Bacteria; phylum Pseudomonadota; class Gammaproteobacteria; order Thiohalobacterales; family Thiohalobacteraceae; genus JAHJQQ01. Next base: position 260 of record JBGSOE010000392.1, read on the forward strand.
CACCACTACCCGGCATGTCAGGATTGGCGCTATTGACTGCCGGGCTGGTCACTGCGAGGGCATGCATTGGCACACCGCCTTCAACCATTGCCAACGGTAGTAATTCGGGATCTATGGGTGCAACCGAGCTACCGATCTGATCACCTGCTGCAGGCGGCATGCTACAACCGAGATTATTGCCTAGCAGGTTGTAACCTGCGGACGTGAGTGCACTTGTGCAATCCGGCGCCTCACCACCACTGTCGCTGTTGCCTGCGACAATACTATTACTCAGTGTCGCCGCAGTTATTCCATTTGCGAGACCACCGCCGTTACCCGCGCCATTGGCGTCACTATCCGCGAGATTGCCGGTGATGGTGACGTTGTACAGCAGTGCGGTATTGTTACTCGTGATCATGCCGCCACCACTCTGCGCGGCATGGTTACCACTCAAGGTCACATTGTAAAGTCGGGTATATGCCGCGAGTCCTTCGGCAATACCACCGCCACTGCCGGTCGTCGCGACATTGTCATGCAGTATCGAGTCATAAATCATAACCGTCGAATATACATTGTAGAGACCACCGCCAGATTTGGCTTGGTTATTACGCAGTTCGACATTGTTCAACGTCAGGTTTGAAGAGTTACCGACTGTGGAGATGGCACCACCGGTGTTAAACGCAAAATAGCCCGGTGTATTGGCACCGGCCACGCCGTTTTCGATAGTGAGATGCTCGATCACAACCGTACCGGCATTAATAGCCTCGAAGGCACGATCTATACCGCCCGCATCAATGACAGTTCGGTCGGCTCCCTGACCGCGGATGGTGATTGAACCCAGTAAATCCAGATCCCCTGTCGCAGCGGCATGCTCCGCATTGCCCGGGATCGATAGGGTATAGGTACCGGCCGGCAAGATGACGATGTCCGGACCACTCAGTGCATTACTTTCCTGGACGGCAGCTCGCAAGGTGCAGCGGCCACTCGCATCGGCACAGGTCCTGTCACCCGGACTGGCATCGACACTGTCATACGGTTCCGTAACCAAAAATAAGACTGCCGAGGCCGGTTGGGCGACGCATAACAGCAATGCCAGGCTCAGTACTTTGCGAGTCAGGTTGATCACGCCACATCCGAAAAAATAGTCAAATTTGTGACGTTGTCGGCATTTCGTCTCCCAAGCTTGAATCCACCGTACGATCGCCAGCAGCCTAGCCGGAACTACCTGGGGGTGTATAAATAGTTATTAATTATAGATAGTTAACTAACGTTGTGAGGTGGGGAATTTTGATTCCTGGCGCGGTTTTGTCGGTAATTTGTACAGGATCTGTTTATTTATCGACGCTTGCCGGGGCCACGCATCAGTAGCTCCAGGAGGACCGCATTGGCCGTTGCATAGCCCTCCAAGAGCGCCAGCCCAGCACCCAGCACACCGCCAGAGTCCTGCGTCAATTCGGGGCTCCGTTCGGTTAGTCGCTCGCGGCGTAACACACCAACAAATCGCCCGCCAGCATCAACGACTGGCAGACGCGGGTGGCGTAACCAAGCTGGATGCCCAATGACGCTGCTGCTTCGCGCACCTTCCGGCAGAGTGATGAGAGTTTGCAGCGACAAGGAACCTACGCGGAGATGTGGATGGCCCGCGTACAACTGCCGTAGCGTCAGCACCCCCGCTAGCCGACCGGCATGATCCGTTACATAGACGTGATAATCGGTTTCATCCGGCTCCTGCTCCAGCCGCTGCACGACCTGTTCAACCGTACTATCAAACGGAAAACTTAAGGCTTGCCGATCCATGAGGACCGCAACACTGTCCTGTGCGCGCTCGACGGCAGCACGTACCGCACGGGCCGTGCGCGGTGGCAGGTCGCGGAGATAACGCTCACGTTCGGTGATCGCGACGCGACGCAGAATATCGGCAGCATTTCGCAAAGGCATTGCAGTCAACAAAGCAACCGCACGGGCCGGATCGACATAATGGAGCGAACGCGCAACCGCCACGGCCGGCAGTCGCAGCAGTAGCTCAACAGCGGATAGGATCGCCAGATTCGCCGTGGCTTGCGCCTGCTCAGCAGGTAGCAAACTGGCCAACACCTCCGCGGCAGCCTCGGGATGGCGTTCTAGAAATTGCTGGGCAAGGTGCTCGGCCGGCAGCATATCAGCGTCTATTTCCCAGACTGCAGCAGTTCAGCGCTGTGCAGTTCAAACAGATGCGCCGGGATGCTGTGTTCACCCTGCTCCGCCTGTAGGCGCACAGCAGTGGGGGTAATTTCCAGTACCACGCCTTCCAACGCCTGGATACGAATACGCTGGCCGATCTCCAATGTCTGGCGCAACCCGCGTGCGGCTATCAGATTGCTGACGAAGTAGCGCGCGCCTAATCCGAACGCCAGCGCCGCGCCACCCAGGATCGCCGCGACCAAAACCGTTAGGATGCCAGTGAGAAAACTGACTTGGATACCGATCTGCTCGGCACCGATGAGCAGTGCAGTGCCGAGGATGGCCATCTGCACTCCACGCCCAAGGAACTCGGCCTGACTGATACCGGCAGACTCGGCCGCCGCCTCGGTGAGATCACGCGCAAGATTACCGATGAACACACCCGCCAACAGAATGATCACACCCGCAATCAGCGCTGGCAGATAGGCGACCACCTTAGTGAGCCACTCGGCAAATACCTTAACACCGAGGATGTCCGCCGCGGCTGTAAGAAAGAACAGCATCACCAGCCAGAACACCAGACTACCTACGGTCTTGCTGGAGGGACGACGTAACGGTGTTGAGGGCATCGACGTGCGGGTCACGAACCGGTGCCAGAGCCGATCGGCACCTACCAAAAGGCGCACACTCAGCGCCTTGAGCAGACGCGCCACCAACCATCCGACCAACAACAAAGCCAGAGCAGCCAACAGACTGGGCAGATAGCTAATAACCCGCCCGATCAGGGTCAGGCCGCTTTGCTGAAGTTGTTCCGCCCAGGCCGCATAGCCGTCCATTTCCGTCCCCTTATAGAAACACCTAAACCCACGTGACATCAGCTTAACGCATTCACCACTCGGTAGCGTAGGTGCAGCCTATCGCTTATAGTCATGCCCCACTATGACGACACCTGTGCTCATCTGCGACGATTCCAGTTTCGCCCAAAAACAAATGGCGCGTTCACTACCGAGCAATTGGGATGTCACCCTATCCTTCGCGGCCAACGGCGCGGAAGGCCTTGATGCACTTCGAGCCGGCAAGGGTGACATCCTGTTCCTTGACCTCAATATGCCGGTGCTGGATGGATACGAAGTCCTGGAGGTCATCCGCCGCGAAGACCTCAATACCATGGTCATCGTCGTGTCCGGTGACATCCAGCCCGAGGCGTATACCCGCGTACTGGCACTCGGCGCCTTGGACTTCATCAAGAAACCGATCGACGCCGACAAGATCGGCGAAATCCTCGACAAATACGGTATCCGCGGTGCACCCGGGCAAGCCCAGCCCGAAATCGACATCAAAGTCGATGCCCTGGACCGCGCCCAGGAAATCGCTAACGTCGCGATGGGCCGCGCCGCAGACCTGCTGGCACGCCTGTTAGGCGCCTTCGTCAAACTTCCCGTACCCAAGGTACGCATGATCGAAGGCAGCGATCTGCATATGGCACTCTCGGCCATCGAGGCCAGCACCGCTGTATCCGCCGTCTGCCAAGGCTTCATCGGCGCGGGCATTGCCGGTGAGGCAATGCTGACCTTTACCGAATCGAGCTTCGCCGATATCGCCACACTGATGCGACACGAGGGCGAGATCGATGACAATGCTGAATTGGAACTGCTGATGGACATCTCCAGCATCCTGATCGGCGCCTGCCTGAAAGGCATCGCGGATCAACTGGATATCAGTTTTAGCCAGGGCCATCCAGTTGTGTTAGGTCGGCACGTCAACATCTCTGAACTACTGGATCATAATGCCTCACGCTGGAACCGCACGCTGGCCATCGAAATCGAATACCGTATTGAAAATCGCAACATCAACTGCGACCTCATGCTGCTATTCAGCGAAGACTCGCTGATCGCGCTGCACGACCGCACCTCCTTCTTGGAATTTTGACCAACCATGTCTAGCCACAGCTCCGACATCGAAGGATTCCACTGGTTGATGGACATGGTGCAGACCCTCGACGTGGGTCTGATGGTGCTCGACCGTGATTACCGGGTAATGCTCTGGAATGGCTTCATGGAAAATCACAGCGGCCAGTCCGCCGCCTATGTGATCGGCAACAATCTGTTCGAACAGTTCCCGGACATTTCCAAAAGCTGGTTCCAGCGCAAGGCCGAGTCGGTTTTCCTGCTGGAAAGCCGCGCCTTCACGACCTACGAGCAGCGCCCGTATCTGCTGCGCTTCAAGAATTACCGCCCTATCACCGGCACTGCGGAATTCATGTATCAGAACATGACACTGATTCCGTTGATCTCGCCGGACGGCAAGATCAACCACATCGGCGTGATTCTATATGACGTGACCGACATCGCCATCGGCAAGCTTGCACTGGAGGCCGCCAATACCAGTCTCGCCAAGCTGTCACGCACCGATCGTCTGACCGAACTGAACAATCGCGGTTACTGGGAAGAATGTCTGCAAGTGGAATTCGCTCGTTATCAGCGCACCAAACACGCCAGCACGCTGATAATGTTCGACATAGATCACTTCAAAAAGGTTAACGATACCTACGGCCACCAAGCCGGCGACGAAGTGATCCGTCAAACCTCGAGTACACTCCGAAAAAGTATCCGCACCACCGACATCGCCGGACGCTACGGTGGCGAGGAATTCGGTGTGATCCTAATCAATACCAACGCGGAGCAAAGTCAGTATCTGGCCGAGCGCCTGCGGAAAAGGATTGAAGCCCTGACGATTGGCTTCGAACAGCATCAAATCCAGTTCACCATCAGCCTTGGTGTTGCCGAGGTTAACCCGGATATGAGTGACCACGCCCAGTGGCTCAGCGCCTCCGACCAAGCGCTGTATCAGGCCAAACATGGCGGCCGAAATCAGAGTGTAATTTTCGCCGGCTAACGACCATCAGCACATCAATCTGCTTACCCCATTTAACTACAACGAGTTAGCGTCTCGATCCGGATCAATTATTAGCGCATCAGGTTTCACTGATATGTCAAACATCTGGCGACTACTTGATGTATGGGGATTATCAATGCGCTCGATCCAAGCACTTAAGCAAGACCGCCAGCATGATTTCCGGCGTGGCGGCCTGTGGTGCGGCTATTTATTTCCTGATCACTGGGTAGTACGCCAAGCTGCCAACCCGCCAAGCAACTGAAGCGCTACTCAACAAGATGGCCTTGGGCGGGCTTATGTATTCCGCTGGCGCTTGGTATCTGGATCAGTATGTTCGGCAGGTTTTGCGCACCCATCAGTCGCATTCACGCTGAGCGCAGACCTCAGGATCGGCAGCTTGCCGATCCTGAGGTGCTTGGTTTTACGCTGTCATGCCCACGCTACCGATCTGAAATCATCCATCAGTACTGCAAATTCAACCGGTCACACAAACCGTGCTTCCTGAATGATCGGGAGACCGCTTTCGCGCCATTTCATGAAGCCACCCGCCAGGCTATAGACCTCTTTGAAGCCCATCATCTGCAAGGTCAACGCCGCCAGAGCCGAACGCCCGCCGGTCGCACAATAAAGCACCACGGGGCGGTCACGTGCAGTGAACAGGGTCTCGTCGTGTTTTGGGTAATTGATATCCGCGGCTGCTTCGAGAATGCCACGTGGCACCAGATGCGCATTGCGCAAATGCCCTTGTTCGTGTTCGCTGGATTCACGTACATCCACCAAGAGCAGATCCGATTTTTCGGACAACATCTTCTGCAGCCCGGCGGCATCTACCTCCTGAATCTGCGACCGCGCGGCGGCGACAAAGTCCATCAACGACATGGGTGTGGTATTGGTCATGGCAGGCACCTCGTGACATGGCAGAGAGTAGATATCCGTATATTATCCGTAAAGCCTGCCGCCGGGTCACGCCCTGAACCCACGCCTTCCGCGCCGAGCTTGCAATACGCCGGCCTGCACTGAATCATGGCAAACCTCTCCAGCCATCAAGTAGCGCTTAAGCACCCATGAATGGCCTCTTTCTGCACTGCCGCACCGGCTTCGAATCCGAATGCGCGGCCGAGATTCAAACCCTGGCCGCCGCACAAGGCATCGCTGGCTACTGCAAGGCAAAAGCCGCTTCAGCCTATGTGGTTTTCGTCACGACAACCGATGAAGATGCTGCAGCGCTGATCACAACGCTGACGTTCACGCAACTGATCTTCACCCGCCAGTGGTTCCGCATCCTGGCGCTGGCCAAGGATCTCGATATCAACGACCGCATTGCCGGTCTGCTCCCGGCGTTGCACCAGGCTCCACCCTCCGGTGAACTGTTCATGGAGACCACCGACACCAACGAAGGCAAGGAATTGCAGGCCCTGTGCCGCAAACTCTCGCGACCACTTGAGGTCGCGCTGAAGAAAGCCCACCTCCTGCAGAACGAACCTAACGATCAACGTACGCATATTTGTTTTCTCAGCACCACCGCCGCCTATACCGGCGTCGCGCCCGTCTCGAACAGCAGCCCGCATTTAATGGGCATACCGCGCCTACGCTTCCCTTCCAGCGCGCCCAGCCGCTCGACACTCAAACTCGAAGAGGCCTTGCACACTTTTCTAAGCCCGGATGAGCGAGAGGAGGCACTGCAACCCGGCATGCGCGCCGTCGATCTCGGCGCAGCACCGGGTGGCTGGACCTGGCAATTGGTGAAACGCGGCATGCAGGTCATCGCGGTCGACAATGGCGCCATGGCACAATCGCTACTGGACAGTGGATTAGTTGAACATCGTCGCGAAGATGGCTTCCGTTACCGTCCCGAGGAGCCGGTCGACTGGATGGTCTGCGACATTGTCGAACAACCCTCGCGCATCGCTGAACTCGCCGCGCTCTGGCTGGCAGAGGGTTGGTGTACCGCCAGCGTATTCAATCTCAAATTGCCGATGAAGAAACGCTATCAGGAAGTCGAACAGTGTCTGGACATCGTGCGCAGTCATCTTGATAAGACCGGCAGGCACTACCACCTGGCCTGTAAACAGCTGTACCACGACCGCGAGGAAGTGACGGTGTTTGCCGTTGTCCTCCCGTAGGGTGTGGGGAGCGCAGCGAACCGCACCCTACATGCTTTCATAGCCTGCCGAGGATCATCTATGCCCGCAACCGAACGTAACAACGCCATTGATCTACTGCGTGTGCTATGCATCGTCTACATCGTCGGCTATTGGCATCTGATCCCTTACACCCAGTGGCTGCCAGGATACGCCAACCATTATACCGAAGCCCTTAAGGACATTGCGCTCGGCACCTTTGTGTTTTCGTCGGGATTGCTGCTGGCGCGACGCGATGTGCAGTTGCGGATGGGTGATTTTCTGAACTTCTATCAACGGCGCGTGCTGCGCATTTATCCTCTCTATCTGCTGGCGCTGATACTGTTCGGCATCGCGGGGCTAGCGAGTTGGCCAGTCATTACCAAGGCCGCATTACTGATTTCCAGCTTCGCACCACCGCCACCACCGACGCTCTGGTTCATCACCATGATCATGTTCTTTTATCTGCTCGCACCGTTGCTGATCTGGGCAGCGCATTCGGCGGTTGGCTTTGTTTTGCTGAGCACTGGGCTGCTCCTGGCCTGTCTCGGCTATGACGCCTACATTCAACCCATGGACAGCCGTCTGTTCCTGCTTTTCCCCAGCTTTGCGTTCGGCATCTATGCGCAACGCGTCACTGCGGTACAGGTTTTTATTCAGCGCAGGCATCTCTATCTGCTGGCGCTGCTGATCCCTGCTTACTTTATCGGTCTTCCCGGCAACAGTGGCTTTGACACCGAGACCTCCCTGCTGCGCGCACCATTGGTGTTACTCGGTGCCATACTGTTTGTGGCCTACACCGAGCGGCTGTGCAAGCAGTTGAACAGTCCTTTCATCCTGGCCCTGAGTTACGCCAGCTTCGGCGTGTATCTGTTCCATCGATTGATATTCAAACAGGCCATCGCCCTGTACTACCCGACGGATGGCTTCTATCAGACGCTGTACCTGTTCGGTCTGGCGGTACCGGTGAGCTTTGCGGTGGCCTATGCGGTGCAAAAGGCCTATGACGCAGGGCTGACGCGACTGTCGGCCAGCACATCACCAAAGTCGAACTCATAACCTTCCCCCTGTGGGAGAGGGTTCACGAATATTCGCGACAATTACCGCCCTGGCGGCCTGCGAAACATGGTCACAACTTCATAGAGCAGACCCGTAAAGGCATTGAAGCGCGTCACCCGGAAAACCAGTTGCTGCGGCGACATCGTACGACGCGGCATTTTCACTTCTTGCAGTCGCGGCAGGAACAGCAGCGCCACAAAACCACGCATCAAAGACGATATCGCAAACAGCGCAAGAAAGACGCTGTCCCAATGCCACGCAAAATCGAACAACGCAACATCCTGCGGCAAGATGCGCGTCAGCAACGCACCGAACATGGCGCCGGCAAACACCGCCACCGCAGTCAGTACATTGTGAAAGGCCATATAGCCTGAACGCCTTTCGCTCGATACCAGCTCATAGAGAAAATTACTGCTGCTGAGACTGAACCCGGCCCAGTTCAGACCAGAAAAAACCTGTATTGCCAGCAGATACCAGAAGCTGTCTGATACAATCCACAGTGCGGGCAAAAACGGAATGACACTGCCAGTCGTCACCAAAATGAGTCGATTGCCAAACACATCACTGATACGACCCCAGGTGTTGAGTGTGAGGAACTGCACCAGAACCGCGATGCCGGTATTGGCCATGAACTGCAGATAGGAGAACTGCAGATCGCGCAGCATATACACGGCGAAAAAAGGTGAGGCGATCGCCACGACGCCTTGCATGCAGGCGATATACAGCGTGAAACGCCAGGCATGTGAATCACGCAGGCGGCCCAGCCACCCCACAGGCAGTGGCGCGGGCGCCGCACCCATCTCCGGCTCATGCATTCGACTCAGGTGATAAACCGACACAAGACGCGCCACGCCGGCACAGAGAAACAATGTAACAAATCCGAACACGGTCCAGCCCTGCTCATCGAACAGGTGCAGCACCACGCCACCACAGACCAGACCGACAAACGCCATCATTGTCGCCAAGCGTGTGCGGCGCCCAAAATAACGCCCGCGCTTACGCTCCGGCACCAGATCACCCATCAGGCTGATCCATAGTGGTACGGCGAAATTACCGGTGGCGTGGTACAGAGTGACGCAGGCGATCAACAGCACAATCGCATGCTCTGGATACAGCAGCGGTAAAAACAGCAATGGCAGCCAAATTACTGCTTGCAACAACGCGCCGGCGAGGATCATGCGTTTGCGCGTGCGCAATCTCTGCACCAGCCATGCGGACAGTAATTGTGCGAGCGAACCCAGCAATGGCGGTAATGCCGCCAACAATGCCACCTGCGGCGCACTCGCCTTCAGGAACAGCGCAAAGGCCGACAGATAGGTTTCACCGCCACCGGTCATAACCGAATAGGCGACGCCATCGCGCACGGAATGGCGCAGTGTTCTATCGACTTGCGGATCTTTTGAATAGCGTACAGGCATCTATCATCAGTTCAGAAAAGTTCAAACATCAACGGAGCACAGTATACGCCGCTCCAGGCTCGTGCCACACGGCTGTGCACACTGTAGGTGTAGAGATGCTCTGAGCAACTAATGCACTATCATTCCGGCGCATGCCGAAATCTGTGGCATTCAAGATACCAGGCTACTCGCTTCGCTCGCCCTGCGGGCCGCCTCATCGGTATCCCGCGCGCGCTGCGCTTTTGTCCGGCATGGACCGGAATGACAAATCGATATGCGATCCTTTTATTACGCCTGGAATTGTTGAACCCATTAATGCATCACCACCCTGGCAGAGCACTACGCCTGCTGTGCTACACTGACGCCGTTTTGACGGCACTCAAACCTGAAGCCACATCGCCATGACCACTGCCCTGTCCCTGCGCCAATTAACCAAGACTTACGCCAACGGCTTCGTGGCATTGCGCGGCATTGATCTGGATGTTCAGGAAGGCGACTTTTTCGCGCTACTCGGCCCCAACGGCGCAGGTAAATCCACTGCCATCGGCATCATCGCGTCACTGGTCAACAAAAGCAGCGGTAGCGTGTCAGTGTTCGGCCACGACCTCGACACCGATCTAACCGCCGCCAAAAGCTGCCTCGGATTAGTACCGCAGGAATTCAATTTCAATGTCTTTGAACCGGTGGTAGAGATCGTCGTTAATCAGGCAGGATTCTATGGTATACCACGCGAAGAGGCCTTCAAACGCGCTGAGGAATTTCTCAAACAGCTTGGACTGTGGGAAAAGCGCCGCGATATGGCGCGCAATCTTTCGGGCGGAATGAAGCGCCGATTGATGATCGCACGCGCCCTGGTACACCGGCCGCGTCTGCTGATCCTCGATGAACCCACTGCCGGCGTCGACATCGAAATTCGCCGCTCCATGTGGGAATTTCTGCGTCGCATCAATGCGGCTGGCACCACTATCATCCTCACCACACATTATCTGGAAGAGGCCGAGAGTCTGTGCCGCAACATCGCCATTATCGACGCGGGTCAGATTATCGAAAACACCAACATGAAACACTTACTCAATAAGTTACAGCTGGAAACCTTCGTGCTGGATCTGCGTGCACCATTGGCTAGCTGCCCAGACATTCCCGGCTACAATCTGCGCCGCCTGGATGAAACCACCCTGGAGGCGGATATCTCCCGTGACTGCAGTATCAATCAGTTGTTCACCGCACTGACAACACAGGGGGTTGAGGTGTTGAGCATGCGCAACAAGACCAACCGCCTGGAACAACTTTTCATGCACATGGTCGACGCCAACGGCCACGGTGGACAGGTGTCCGCATGACCTTTGATGAGAAATACATCGCCTTCAAGACCATCGTGATCCGCGAGATCCTGCGCTTTACCCGTATCTGGATTCAGACCGTGCTGCCGCCGGTGATCACAACGGCGCTGTATTTTATTATTTTCGGCAACCTGATCGGCTCGCAGATTGGCGACATGGGCGGTTTCCGCTACATGGACTACATCGTGCCCGGCCTGATCATGATGGCGGTGATCACCAATTCCTATGCCAACGTCGTGTCGTCGTTCTATGGATCAAAGTTTCAGCACAACATTGAAGAAATGCTGGTGTCACCCACACCGAATTATCTGATTGTAAGCGGCTTCGTTGCGGGTGGTGTGGCAAGAGGCATTACCGTCGGCATCGCGGTCACGATTATTTCGTTATTTTTCTCACATCTGCATATCCATAATCTGTGGATCGCCAGCAGCGTGATCGTGCTCACATCGATCCTGTTTGCACTTGCGGGTCTGATCAATGGCGTCTACGCCAAAAGCTTCGACGATATCTCAATCATCCCAACCTTTGTGCTGACGCCACTGACGTATCTTGGCGGCATTTTCTACAGCATCGATATGCTGCCCACGTTCTGGCAGAACGCCTCATTGATCAATCCGATATTGTATATGGTCAATGCATTCCGCTTTGGCATATTAGGCGTGAGCGACATCAGCCTGTGGTCGTCATACACCATCATCATTGGCTTCATCGCCGCTCTGTTTACATTCAGCCTGTATCTACTGAACAAGGGGCATGGGATAAGGACGTAAATAATTGGGGTCATATCCGAATGGTACTTACCTAGCCTCTCAGATGGCCTGACAGCGTTATACATCTAGCCACGGAATCCACGGAAGAACATGGAAATAACGGTAGAAAAAAGCCTTTTCATTGTGCTTCCGTGGATTCCGTGGATTCCGTGGCCATCTCTTTTGGTTTTGGGCTTAAGTAAGCATTGCGAAGCAACACAACGCCTTTATAAAGGTGTGCCTGACGGCACTCTTGGCGGGTTACGGCGCAAACAACGCGCCTAACCCGCCCTACATCGGATATGGAACACCATTCCCTCTCCCCTCGCGGGAGAGGGCTAGGGTGAGGGGGCGTCTGAACGTGCATCACCCTCACCCCAGCCCTCCCCCATCAAAGAGGGAGAGGGCCTTCTTTATTACTTCGTTACTCCATCACCAGCCCGCTCGGCATGACCTGCAGCTTGCTCCGTCCTTCCAGCACATCAAGCAGTCTTTCACCGGCAATGCCGCGCCGCCAGCCGCGCAACAATGGTGAGTGAACGCGCTCGCCACGCATCAGCTCCTGCAGATCCTTGCGCGATGCAATCGAACCTGGATTCAAGGCCTGGGCCGCGGCAAGTTTGCGCAGCACACCCATCAGCACATCCACACCAGCTTCCTGATCTTCGTTGAGCGCTTCGGGGCGCTCACCTTCCGGTAACGGCTCGGGTGCGCGTTGACGCGATTCATTCAGCAGCGCGACCAGCTGTTCGCCATAACGCTCGGTTAAGGCCGGCGGCAAACCACGCACGCGCGCAAGATCGTCGACCGAATCCAGTTTAATGCGGGCGAGCGTGAACAATACATCATCGGACAACACCCATTTGCGCGGCCGATCTTCCTGCTGCGCGCGCTCCTCGCGCCAGGCCGCCAAGGCCTGTGCGCAGGACAACGCCGCGCCGCGAAATTTCTGCAGACCACGCAGTCGCCGCCAGGCATGCTCGGGAGGATTTTCATAGGTAGCCGGATCGGTCAACACAGCGAAGTCATCGTCCAGCCAAGCCAGGCGCCCACGTTCGGTCAGTTCGTTTCGCATACCCGGAAACAGTTCAGCGAGATGACGCACGTCGCCGGCAGCATAATCAAGCTGCGAGGTGGTCAGTGGACGCCGTGACCAATCAGTGCGAGTTTCAGATTTGTCGATCTCGATGCCCAGACGCTCCTTCACCAGGGTCGCGTAACCGGTTTGTTCCGGATAGCCCAACAACGGCGCCGCCACTTGTGTATCGAATAGCGGTATCGGCAGCACGCCATAGCCCTGCCAAAATAACTCCAGGTCCTGCCGTGCGGCATGGAACACTTTGAGAATGCGGCTGTCTTTAAAGAGTGTCAGCAAGGGATCCAGCGAACTGACTTTGTGCGGATCGATGCAGGCCACTTCGGTCGGTGAGGCAATCTGGATCAGACACAGTTGCGGGTAATAGGTTTTTTCGCGAAGAAATTCGGTGTCTAACGTCAGCCACTCGGCTTGCGCCAGACGCGTACAGAGCGCCTGGAGTTGATCATCGCGTTCGACGAACTGATAGGAATCGGATAGGCTCATAGGATATCGGCGTCACTGAAAGAATGGTCTAGGGAACCTCTGATTAATTCGCTGAAGCGGCATCTGCCGCGTTGCAGCCGGGCTCAAAATACTCATTTACGCCGTGTAAACTCCGTTTTTTCGCCCGTCCGCGCCTTGCATCTGCTCGCTTGATCAAATTAATCAGAGGTTCC
>JBGSOE010000398.1:0-3875 GCA_041739295.1 Thiohalobacterales bacterium
CGTAGGTCGGATTCAGGCCGAAGGCCGCGTCCGACAAACCCAACGGGAATACGGTGTACGATCAGATCATGATGGGAGATGTTCACACATGTCGAGCGACACTCTGAATATGCCGTCATTCAATAACAAGAGATGGACTAATCTGATCAGCGCCCTGTTGCTCGGCCTGCTCTCCGCACCCGGACTCGCATTCGCCAGCAGCAGTGAACACCAGGATCCCATCGCGCCCGTCATACTCGGTGTCACCGGTATTCTGTTCTTCGCCATTCTCGGCCGTTTCGCAGCGCGCAAACTGGGGCAGCCCTCGGTGCTCGGTGAACTGGTGATGGGGATGCTGCTCGGCAACATTGCCTATTTTTCTCATTTCGACTTGATCATGGTGCTGCGCGAAGGCCCGGCCATATTTCATATCGTCGAGCAAGCCTTCAGTAATGGCCGACCACTGCCGGAGGCCGCCGCCATGGTACTTAAAGGCGAGACGGCTGCACGCGTACTGTATGTCTTGCAAGGCCCCTATGGCGCACAGATGCTCCAGGTCGCCCAGACGGTCGATGTGTTTTCACGCTATGGGGTAATCTTTCTCCTGTTTCTGGTTGGCCTGGATACCAGCGTCGCGGAAATGCGCGCGGTAGGTGGCACATCTATGCGCGTCGCGGTCGTCGGTGTTGCACTACCCTTCCTTATGGGCTTTGAAGCCGCGCGACTGCTGATGCCAGAGCTGTCTCTGAATGCCGATCTGTTCATCGCGGCCACTTTGGGCGCAACCAGTGTCGGTATTACCGCACGGGTACTTCAGGACCTTGGGCAGGATCGTTCTCATGAAGCGCACGTCATTCTCGGCGCAGCGGTAATGGACGACATCATCGGCCTGGTGATGCTGGCCATTGTCTCCGGTATTATCGTGTCCGGCGGTGTGGCCTTTGGCAACGTCATAAAGATCGTATTTCTGGCATTTGTATTCCTGGGTTGTGCATTCTGGCTCGGCCCCTATTTCCTGCGCTATACCATCGGCCTGGTTGCCAAACTCGATTTGGTCGAGGCAAAAATGTTCGTCTCTTATCTCTTCGTAATGGTGCTTGCCTGGATGGCGAACTTGGTCGGACTAGCAACGATTGTCGGCGCATTTACTGCCGGTGTGATTCTGCATGATGCCTATTTCCGCCATTGGGGTGACCATAATGCGCATCGCTACAGCATCAGGGATCTGATCATGCCGTTGGAGGTCATTCTGGTACCGATCTTCTTCGTGCTGATGGGTATACAGGTCAAACTGGAATCATTCTTCGATCTGCATGTCATAAAGATGGCCAGTGGACTGCTGATCGCAGCTGTTTTGGGTAAGCTTGCCTGCGGTCTGGTTGCCGGTCGCGACATCAATAAACTCGCCGTCGGCATCGGCATGCTGCCTCGCGGTGAAGTGGGCCTGATCTTTGCGGCCATCGGCAAGAGTCTGGGTGTGATCAATGACGCGTTGTTTTCTTCGGTCGTGCTGATGGTGATCGTTACGACTCTGCTTGCGCCACCGCTACTGAAACTGGTGTGTCATAACAGGCAAAATAGCGCAACGCCTGGTTGTAATTAATGAATAGACTACCTGACGTAAAGCAGAATCAGCGTAGTTGAAAATCCTAGATGCCGGCCTGCGCCATGATGGCGGAATTTGCATATGGATCGGCATGCACTGGCTGTCTCGCATTATTGATAGGCTCCAGTCAATCGCATTGCAACTCCCGCAGCATCGCTGGCAACGTCAACTCGGCAATCTCTTCTGCACCAAAATCGCCTGAACCCACGCCCAAAGCCAGGATGTGCAGCGCGGCGGGACAATCACCCAAGGCATCGACCAGCTCCAGCGCGGCCAACAGATCCAAACCATGACTTGAGCAGCGTGGCGCACGCACCAGATCCTCACGGGCGATAGCTGCTACCTGACCCGCCGGGAGGTCCGGCGTGGCGTCGATGACATAGACAGTTGCGCCCGGCTTCAGCAGCTCGAACATCTGCACTGGCGACGCGCAACGATGGACTTCAAAACCAGGCTGCACCCAGATCTCAAGCCGGTCGGCCAACGCCCAGGCAGCCGCATCGTTGCCCTGCCAGGAACCCAGACAAATTACGCATTTCACATCATGAACCTACTGGCCTGAACTATTCATGAACGACCTGCTACGGACGCCGATAGACCTGAAAAGACAGCGTGTGCTCCCTCCAGGTGCTCGACAAACTGTCAAGTATGCCTGCGCCCCTTCCAGTCCGCACCACGCTGTCTTTTCAGGCATCTCTACGCCCTCGCTACGGCAGTTCATGAATAGTTCAGGCTAGATATTTATCAACGATAGAACAGGTTGATACTCAATCCCGGGTATTTGATCCCCGTCAATGTCACACCGTGTCGCTAGCCTATCATGGCCTGCATATATGGCTGCTGACGATTGCCAAAGAATGATCTCATTACCTATGCAAAATTCTAATGATCAGAATCGATTAACTCGCAGCACGAGCGCCCCATCAGGCACGAAGGGGGAGCCGCTACCGCGGTTACTCGAACGTCTGCAGGATCCCGCGCGCTTCTCACACCCGGTCGAGTCGTTTGAACTGATTGAAACACATATCTCCTATGTCCTGCTCACGGGCACCTTTGCGTATAAATTCAAGAAACCGGTCGATCTCGGTTTCCTCGATTTCAGCACACTGGAGAAACGGCGTTTCTATTGCCATGAAGAGTTGCGTTTGAACATGCGCTTTGCGCCTTCTCTCTACGACGCGGTTGTGATTATCACCGGTAGCGTGGATGACCCTCACATCAACGGCGAAGGGCCAGTGATCGACTATGCCGTGCGCATGCGACAATTCGCTCCAGCCGATCGTCTGGACCGTGTGTGTGAGCGCGGTGAACTCACGGCAGCACATATTGATCAACTGGCGGATGATTTAGCCACTTTTCACCGCAATGCACCAGCAGCGGGTCGCGAGTCGATTCATGGCACAGCTGCCACCATTGGCGCGCGTGTCACGCAGAATTTCGAACAAATCGAGCTGCATAATGTGGTGCCGGGTAACGTACACATGCTGACCGCACTTCAGGCTTGGGTCACAATCAAACAAACTGAATTACAAGAGACCTTGACTATACGTCATTACGAATGCTGGATACGTGAATGTCATGGAGACCTGCATCTTGCCAACTGCGCGCTGATCAATGGCCGTGTCGTGATGTTCGATGCCCTGGAGTTCGCCGAGGATTTGCGTTGGATAGACCCCTTGAGTGAGGTCGCTTTCCTGTATATGGATCTGGACCAGCGCGGCCAGAAACAATTAGCGCGCCGCTTCCTCAACCGTTATCTGGAAAACGCCAACGATTACCAGTCGCTCAATCTACTGCCTTACTATCTGGTCTACCGTGCAATGGTGCGTGCCAAGGTCGCAGCCATCGAGTCGCATCAACACCGTCATGATGCCGCACGCCGAGATCAGGCGAATGCTCGGCTCAGCGACTATCTCGACTGCGCCATGGCCTACAGCTATACACCACCGCCACCGCCCTTAATCCTATTACAGGGTCTTTCCGGTAGTGGTAAGAGCTGGCTCGCGCGAAGGTTGGTCGAAACGCTCGGCGCGATCTGCATCCGATCCGATGTGGAACGCAAACGTCTGCTTGGCTTTGATGCTGTGGCCAGCACCCGCAGCGGCGTGGCTGAGGGGGCCTACAGCGCGGAAATCACCGATAAGGTCTACCAACGCCTGTTCGCCCTATCCTATCCCATTCTCGACGCTGGCCTGCCGGCTTTGATCGATGCAACCTGCTTACTCCGGACTCAGCGCGCACTGTTTCAGCGACTGGCACTGGTCGCCGGCGTCCCCTTTATCATCCTTTC
>JBGSOE010000476.1:0-2443 GCA_041739295.1 Thiohalobacterales bacterium
GGCACGCAAACTCGATGCCGTGGTGGAAGATTGCGTGAACGCGGTCGGCGTGGAAATGAATACCGCGTCGATACCTTTACTGGCACGGGTTGCGGGACTCTCTGAAACACTCGCGCGCAATATTGTCGCGCACCGCGATCAACACGGACCGTTCCGCAATCGGCAACAATTATTGGATGTTACTCGCCTCGGCCCCAAGGCCTTTGAACAGGCCGCGGGTTTCCTGCGCATCATGAATGGCGAGAATCCCCTGGATGCCTCTGCCGTACATCCCGAGACCTATCCTGTCATCGAACGCATACTCGCCAAAACCGGCTGCGATATCCGCGAGCTGATCGGCAACAGCACTTTTCTGAAAACGCTGGCTGCCAACGACTACACAGATGAGCGCTTTGGCGAGCTGACCGTGGCCGACATCATTCGCGAGCTGGATAAACCCGGCCGCGACCCACGCCCGGAATTCAAGACCGCCAACTTCAAAGACGGTGTGGAAAAGATCGCCGACCTCAAACCCGGCATGATCCTGGAAGGCGTGGTCACCAATGTGGCCAACTTTGGTGCCTTTGTTGACATCGGCGTACATCAAGACGGCCTGGTGCATATCTCAATGTTGGCGGAAAAGTTTGTAAAAGACCCACGCGAAGTAGTCAAGGCCGGCGATGTCGTAAAGGTAAAGGTGTTGGAAGTTGATCCACAGCGTAAACGCGTTAGCCTGACCATGCGCTTGGCGGATGAGGCATCCGCACCAAAATCCTCACGCGAAAATACCACTCAACCCCGTACCGGCCAAATCTGCCGGGACAACGCACGCGACAAACCGAAAAACGAAATCCCTAAGCCTGTCAGCGCCATGGCAGAGGCGTTCTTACGGCTGAAGCGCTAACGCCAGCCCTACAAAATTTGGGTTATCCCTCCTTGCCACCGGGAGAGAGGGGTAAAGCGCGACTGAGTTTTCGTCACCAACCATACAATAATTGATATTTATCAATATTCATTGAGTAACATTACCGATCTTTCTGCATCGCATGTCTTAACACCCATCCCAACGATCGAATTACTGATCTAGAGCAAGACCCTGGATTTCTGTCTAGACTATTGTTGATCGACAGAATGATAAATGTCATTTCACTGGAAATGCAGGCGGAGGAGACGCGGATGGATGCGTTGGCACAATTGTCGTCGTTGCTGGATTTGTTTGTCTCTCGCATACGTGAAGGTGTGATACTCACGGACAGCTTTGGAACCGTTGTTTATAGCAACTTGGCCGCATGCTGTCTCTTGGGTATTCCACGCCCCACCGATGCGCAAATGGCCGCCATCAATCCTGACATACAGCTTCCCCGCAGTTTGCTGACGACAGCGCAAACTTACTGGGCAAAGCGCTCCGTGCAGTCGGCAAAAAACCGCTCTCAGCATTTCGTCAATCAGCGCATTGACACCAACGGTATCAGTCACTTGGTCGATATCGATATGACCACGGTAACCTTACCGGGTTGCTCCACGCCGATGCATCTCATGTTTGTCTCAGAGCCCGATGACCAGCAGTTGCCCGCGTTAGAAAACGCACCAACCACCAGCGGCGAGCTGTTCACTGAATGTCCGTGCATGCTGGAGATTCGCGAAATGCTGCAGCAGATCGCGCCGACGATGGCCTCTGTCCTGCTGCAAGGCGAATCCGGTACGGGCAAAACCCTGCTGGCACGCTTTGTCCATGAGCACAGCGCTCAGGCAAAAGCGCCATTAGTGGAAGTCAATTGCGCCGCCATTCCGGAAAATCTTCTGGAATCAGAATTGTTCGGCCATGTTAAGGGTGCCTTCACCGGCGCCGTAAGTGATCGCCCCGGCCGATTGCAGGCGGCAAATGGGGGCACCCTGTTTCTTGATGAGGTCAGTGAGATCCCGCTGCACCTGCAATCGAAACTGCTTAAGGCACTGGATGAGAAGTGTTTTCAGATGGTTGGCTCGGACAAGAACATCCGCGTCAATATACGCATTGTCGCGGCCAGTAACCGAAATCTGCGTGACATGGTCGATGCTGGTACGTTCCGTCCTGACCTGTATTACCGGCTGGCTGTTTTCTCACTCACTGTTCCAGCTCTGCGGGATCGCCTAGAGGGCATCCCATCGCTCATGCAGCATTTACATAGACGCTTCGTCAAACGCGGCTACTCTGATGGCCTTGAATATTCCGCTGACGCCATGGCGATGCTGCTGAGCTATCCCTGGCCGGGGAATGTCCGCGAATTATCCAATGCCGTTGAACACGCCATGATCCTCGCGAAGAATGGCCTGATCACGCCAAAATGCCTGCCGGGCGATATCCTTGACTATCACGCACACAACAGCATGGGCACGGCGTCCGAGCAAAACCCGTGTTGTGAAATAACGGATGCCTTGGAAGCTGCCAGTGGGAATCGCGCTGAAGCGGCGCGGATGCTGGGCA
>JBGSOE010000482.1:0-1525 GCA_041739295.1 Thiohalobacterales bacterium
CCGGAACATGCGGGACATGACATGACACATGCGCCGTATGACCCACATCAAGTGGAATCGCATTCACATCATTGATACTCTGCAGGCAGATATTGTCCGCATGACACTAGGTATTGATCATGACCACCAACGCCAACTAACCCCTCATAGGCACCTCACCGGAACTCACGGCGGTATTACGCGCCGCACGCCTGGTGGCGATGACCGACGCGCCGGTACTCGTCCAGGGTGAGAGCGGCACCGGCAAGGAACTGCTCGCCGCTGCGCTGCATCGTGAAAGTCGGCGCCGTAACGGCCCGCTGGTAACCGTGAACTGCGCGGCTTTGCCGGAGGCGTTGGCCGAATCGTTGCTCTACGGTCACCGCAAAGGCGCCTTCACCGGCGCGCACGCCGATCACATCGGCTACGTCATGCAAGCCGATGGCGGCACCTTGTTTCTGGATGAGGTCGGTGAGTTGCCATTGGGGATTCAGGCCAAACTGTTGCGCTTTCTGGAATCGGGCGAATACCAACCGGTCGGTCAGGGTGCGATGTTGAATTCGGATGTGCGCATCATCGCCGCGACCAACCGCGATCTTGCGAATGAAGTTACCGCAGGCGGTTTCCGTCAGGATCTGTTCTACCGTCTCAATGTGGTACCGCTAACATTGCCGCCATTACGCGAACGCGGCGAAGATATCGCATTGCTGCTGCGGCACCATACCGCACAAATCGCCCAACGCTATGCACTGGCGGCACCGCGTTATAGCAAGCGCACACTGCAGCAGCTTCAGCGCTACAGCTGGCCCGGCAATGTGCGCGAAGTGCGCAATCTCTGTGAGCGCATGGTCATTCTCTGCAGTGGCCGCGAAATCCAGCCCGAGAACCTGCCACTGGAAATCCGCCAACCGAGTATGCGTGATGCAGCCAACACCGGCTTTCAGCTGCCGCCCGAAGGCGTGCGTCTGGATGAACTCGAAGTGAATCTGATCCGACAGGCACTGGCACAAACCGCTGGCAACCAATCACGTGCCGCGCGCCTGCTCGGACTGACACGCGACACGCTGCTGTACCGGCTCAAGAAATACGCAATCGAATGAATGGCACGTAAGTTAAGCGGATTATTATCCCTTGTAGGGGTTAGGCTCACTTTCCACGCTGCAACCCACCACCCATGCCGTCGGCACACCTTAAACAAACGGAGTTTACACGGAGTCTGCCGCTTCCCGGCCCCGTATTTTGAGCCTGGCAGCAACGCGGCAGATGCCGCTTCAGCGAATTAACCTGTAAACCGCATTTGCCACGGAATCACACGGAAAAACACGGACAAGATCTTAAGCTTCACGCCGGCACCGCCATCACCCGCAAAGTTGTGAATAGTCGCTCCAGGAAGGCACTGTGTTTCAGTGTCTTCCGTGTGTTTCCGTGGCTGAAATGATTTTTTAGGATTAATCAAAGGTTCCTTAACTTATTGAGCATTACATGCTGGCATGACATAGATAGGCTCGACGTGAGAACTTCGCCACCCTCTCCCCAACCCTCTCCC
>JBGSOE010000218.1:0-6787 GCA_041739295.1 Thiohalobacterales bacterium
TCCCCTCTCCCTAACCCTCTCCCCGCACGCGGGGAGAGGGGATAACCCCCACTCCCGCCGGGGCGGGAGTGGGTTGGGGAGAGGGTGGCGAAGCTCTCAAGTCGAGCATATCTATGTCATGCCATCATGTAATGCTCAATAATCACACTTGGCGTTCTTGGCGGTTCAAAAGGGTTTTTACTCCGCTGATAAAACCACCGGCGGCTGCTTCAGATCCACGATTGCATCCCGGTTGAGGCCGCTATTGCGATCCATGTCGATCAGATACAGGCTGCGGCGTGCGCGCAGGCTTTCCACGAAGGGACGGATCTGGAACAGCGCGAGTTTGCCATCGCGGAAACCGAACTCGATATCCGCCGGTGCGGGTAGATTGTCCTGTGACGAAATCGGCATCGGAAAACGCTGCTCGACATCATCGGCCAACGCTTGCAGCTGTTTGATCTCGTCAGGTTTCAGAACGGTATCACTGCCGCTGGCCGGTAGCTTCAGCATACCGCCACTCGCTGCAGGCTCGGAGCGGAGTGGGGTGCTGGCCTGCGCCAACAGCCGCACCTCGCCAGTCGCACGGTTTACCCGCAGTTCCTCGGCGGCCTGGCCTTCGACGGCACCACCTACACCTTCACTGACCGCAATCGACAACCAGCGGCGGTCGCCATTTTCCACATCGGCTGTCACCAGCACACCGGATTTCTCGGAGTTGAAGGTCTTGAGCAGCAACACAGCCGGATAAACGTGCTCCGGTTGTTCCATATGCGACTGACGCCAGGCATAGGCGCGTTCCGTGAACGGTGAGGCCCAGACCTTTTGGATTGCGTGCACGATGTTCTCGAAGCCGACGACATTGAACAGCGTCAGATTCAGGCCCGCGCCGGTGAAGCCCGGCAGGTCCTCGACATTGGTATCGCTGCGCACGAACAGACCAACGTTGTCGATGTCGTCGAAGGACGCCTGCAGCGCGGTGCGTAAACGGTTACGGAATTCTTCACCGGGATCAGTGGTGGTGATCCAGGTACGTAACCGCTCCAGGAAATTACGTGTCTCCGTTTGGCGCTGTGCGGCATCGGGCAGCGCGCGCAGGCGCGCATATTCCGCGCGTATCCACTCGAACGCCGACGGACCATTAGCCTCAATCGGTTGATTCAACAGGGCGCGGAATGCCCCAAAGGGAATCGCCACACCCGGATTCACCGCAGCGGGATAATGCTGCATCAATTCGCCGAGGTTGGCCGCCTTGGGTCCGACAATGCGCCCGGAATCGGTGGCGCGAATGCTGCTCAAGGGCAGCAGGTCGGTTTGCTTGAGATCGAGCTTGTTCAGATCGGGTTGAATCACAACCTCTTCACCCAACGCCTCGCGGCCGAAGATCTCATCCCACTGCGGACCATCGGCGGCAATCTGCACCGTGCCCCCCGGGCTGACCGCCAGCACAATCTTCTCACCGAAATGCGCCTGGATCTGCGCGATCAATGCATCATCCACCACCACATTCGGTATGCCGAGGTTACGCGCGAGTAATTGCACATGCGACAGCGAGCTGCCTTCGCCACGCGTGAGAATGCCGGCAATCGGCGGCAGTTCCGGCGTGGTCGATGGCAATAGATAGATGCCGTCCTTGCGGAAGTCATCACCGTCTTTCGGCGTCGCGAGCAGCGTACCGCGACGCAAGCCAGGATTGAGACCTCGCAGACCGCCACCAATTTCCTGATCAAACAAATACTGCTTCACGCCGACCAATTGATCGGCATCCTGCATCAGCACATCCAGCGTGCGCGTGTAAGTGAGCAACGGGCTGCCGCGCAGCCGATCCGGTACGTAATGCACGCCGAGCGGGGTAATGTCGAGCCAGTGTTCAATCGTTGGCCCAAACTGAAACTCCAGCGCGCGCTGTGCCCATTGCGACACGCGCGCCAGATAACGTAGCGCACTGTAGTAATCCTCGACGCTAAGCTGCTCGCTCATCTCCAGCGCACTGATGCGCTTATCCAGATAGACCCACTGACGTTCGGACAGGAATCCATTGGCCAGCAGACTCATACCCAGACTGCGCAGCCATAGCAGACGCGTGGCGCGATCGGCCTGAGTGGGTTTTTCCAGCAACTGATTGCCGACCGCATACACTTCCTGCTCCAGGGCAATATTCGCCTGCAGCAGACGCACTAGGTTGGGTGGGCTGAATTGTGACGAAGTCAGAAACAGTTTACGTAATTCCACGGCAGCGTCGGCGGCGATGCGCATACGCGTCTGTAAGTCCGGCGCACTGCGCAGCTGCGCAATGGTGTCGTGCAATGTGGACTTCAGCAGCTTGCTGCCACTTTCGGAAATCAGCTGTTCGATTTGTAGAATAGAGGCGCGCGGCGCGTATAAAGTATCGAGCTGCTTTGCCAGTTCCTGATATTTCCCGGCGATCTCCGGCACGCCCTGCTTGGTAGCGTAGTCGCGCACCCGTTGCGGGTCTTTGGCATCGGGCAGGCCATGAATCTTGATGCGTAGAATCTGAAATGCCGGATCGACATCGGAAATCTCAACCGCGAGTTGACGCACCTTCGTCGCAACGGGTGGCTCGGCACTGACCGGCAGTAGCCGCGCGGCTTCGCGCAGCAGCAGATAACGCGATGGATCACGCCAGTCCGGGTCCTCGACCATGGCCAACAACAATTGGCGCGCGCCAGCACGTTCGTCTTCCACCTGCAACGCACCACGATAGAAACGCGCCTGACGGAATACCCAGCCGTCGTCATTCATAATCAGAAACTGTTCCAGCAGGATCTGGCGCAGATCATCCAAGTGCGGATTCGGACCAACGAAATCCAGCGTCTTCATATCCGCCAGCAGCGTGGCCACCAGATAACCCTGATTGCGAATCGCCTGTGCGCGCGTGTTCCACTCACCATGTTGAATGCCACCGCCATGCTCGCGGCAGGCGCCTTCGCCTGGCGGCAGCACAGTCCCGTCGACGCAGAACCAACGGATGCGTGCGAAGGGCCCTCGCTGGGCAGTCTTCATGCTATCGATCCAGTCCCGCATCACCTGCGCTTCAATCGAAGGAGGGGCCTCATCCGCCATCGCCACCGGGGCGGACAATCCCATCAGCAACAGGATCAGCATGGCTGAGACCGAGAACCGATGACGCGGGTATATATATAGGTTGGGCATAGTTGCTGCTGGCCTGATCAGGCGCGGTTGGTTAGCGCAGGGCTGCTCATGGGATGGGATCGTGCCACTGGCGGGTGGAATATGAGGAAGTCGACCGGAAAAATCATAAACAGGGTAATACTTTAACGGCTCGATGCCAGTCGTTGCAATCGCCCGACCGGCGCCGGCAGGTGCGCAGACTACCCGATACCACCGTCCTAGCCCAGGATCTGAGCAACAATTTCCGGATATCTATGACGATAACCCGGCGCCTGGATTGCATGACCCGGGCCGCTAGTTTACCCTACGCGCTCTTCGCAGCCAGGGTGATCCTGAAACGGGTTAAGACTGTGTATTTTCCAGAGTTCCCGGAGCGGTGTCCAAGCGGCTGAGCCGAGCGTCGTCAGGCGCGAGACAACACCGGAGCGCGGCGCAGGTGGCCCCTATAGGGGTGAGTCCGCGCAGCGGACGAATAACGAGCACGCCCGCGGGCTCCGATGGTTGGGAACAGCAACTGTCAAACAGCGGCAAGTAAAACTGAGTTACTGGAGAGGTGTCCGAGCGGCTGAAGGAGCACGCCTGGAAAGTGTGTATACGGCAACGTATCGCGGGTTCGAATCCCGCCCTCTCCGCCATCTTCCCCATAACTGGTTGAAAAAATCACATCAACCAGTACATCAAGTACCTATACATGTCTGACTTGGTACACCAGGGTGGTCCACCATGGGACACACTTCAGACATGCATTCTCAAACTCGGCTGCATAAACGCGGCGCTACCTATTACATCCGACTCAAGGTTCCTGCTGACCTCCGTCGCCACTACGGCAAGCGGGAGATTAAGCTTTCATTGGGGACCAAAGACCCTCGGGAAGCTGCAATCCTCGTCCGGAAGCACTCTGTCGCCCTCGACGCCGAGTTCGAGGCGCTACGGCACGCCTCCGATGGTATAGCGCCCCCCGGGCAGCGCAAACGCCTCTTCCTGGACGACACCACCATCCAAGCCCTCTGCGACCAGTGGCGGCACCTCAGCCTGGATGGTGACGAATGGTCCCGCCGCCATGGACTGTCCGAGTCTGAGTACGAGGAATGCCACGTCCGGCGGCAGGCGACTCAGGACGCTCTCCGCGCGATGCTGTCTCGCGGGCAAACGGAGAAGATCTATCCGGCCCTTAAGACTTTCCTGGACCTCCTTGGATTTGACGTGCCCACGGACGGTGACAGCTATCGAAGCTTGGCGTACAGATTCCTGCAAACAGCCACGGAAACCATGGTGGACCAGCTTCGTCGAGACAGCGGGGATGTTGTGCGGACGCCTGAGCCGGCAGCTCTTCCAATTACGTCGAGAGCGGTTCGGCATGGGCAGCCGACTCTCGACGAATTGCTGCACGACTGGGAGGTGGCTGATACGAACCGCCCCGGTGGGACGGTAGATGCGTTCCGCCTCGCTGTCCGGGAGTTTCATGAATTGCGGGGTATCAAGCCAGCAACTGAATATGTTCGCAAGGACTTCCTGGCGTTCCGTGATCATCTGAGAGATAAAATCAAGCGAAAGCCGAAGACGATCCAAAAGAAGATCAACTTCTTGGGAGCAATATTCCAAGTCGCGGTCGACAACGAAAAGATTCCAGCACACCCTTGTTCTAAAATTATGGTCAAGAACGGCAAGAAACCGCATACATCGCGCTTGCCATATCCTGCCGAGAACATGAACCGCATATACCAGTGTTCGCTTTATCGTGACGGTGCACGTCCGCTGGGCGGAGGAGGTGAAGCCGCTGTGTGGTTACCTGTCCTTGCGCCACTCACCGGTGCGAGAATCGAAGAATTGGCCCAACTGCGCACGTGGGACATTAAACGTGAGGGAGACATCTGGTACTTCGATATCGTCGAAGACGATGACCCGGAATTCCCGACCACATTGAAAACAGAATCGTCTCAGCGCCGTTTGCCTGTGCATCCTAAACTGATCGAGCTGGGATTTCTGAATTATGTCGAAAGCCGTCAGAAAGCCGGCCGTGGTCGTCTCTTTCCAAAAATCCGGCCGGACAGCAAACTGCGTATCAGTGGGAACTGGTCCAAGTGGTGGGGTCGCTACGCCCGTAAGGCGATCGGCATCCGGAGTGCTCAGCAAGTCTTTCACTCCTTCCGTCACGGTTTCCGTGACCGGTGTCGCGAGGCGGAGCTTGACGAAGAAATCTCCGATGCCCTGTCCGGCCGTGGTTCGACAATCGTAGGTCGTGGGTATGGCAACGGCTTTTCAGTGGCCCGCTTGCATGACGCAATTAGCCGGATCAATTACCCTCACGTTGTATTTCCCGAGATGGTGAAAAGTGATGCCAAGTAACTTCCATGTGAAGGAGTGGCGGAGGCTTCTGAACAGTCTGTCAATCTTGCGCGGTTGATGTCGTCAGCGCCTCGGATCGTGCTACATCGCTGACAAATTCTTCGTAGTACGCCATCGTAAAACCGATGTTTTTACTTAGCCAATCCTTTAAGTAATCTGAGAGGCTACGGGTAAAATTGGTTCTGTTGGCTTGGTTCACGATGCCTTGTAGTGCCTTCATGCTATCGTAATCAGGGGCGCGTGCTCTAAGTTCGAATGGCATATCCTCGAAGGGGATTTCAGAACACCGTCTGGATTCAACAAACAGCTCCCATAGTCCCTGGTCGGTGATTATCTGTAGGTCGTTTCCGTAGCTTTTAAGCAGATTTCGGAGTTCGGATTGTATGCGGCTTCGTTTTGCAAGTGTTGTGAGGAACACCTCTGCCGAGACGTTGCTGATAGGTCCGCCCCATATAAAGCCCGTCGACATAGAGACGTGTACAAGGTCGATGTGGCGGAGCACATCACCTGTGATGGTGCGGTTATCCAAGGCCTCCTGAAGACACCGTAAAACAGAGAGCAGCCGCTCCCGACGATGCGACACGAAGACTAAGGTATCGTACTGCCCGTGAACGTCATTCTTCGATATTCGGCCGCCATCGGGTGTCCCGAACAGGTGATTTGCAACCTGTACCAATGAACCCAGCCGCTCGCGGGATTTGAATGAATTTTCAACCTCGACCCAACTCAGATAGCTGTCATTATCGATAACACCATCTGGCAGCTTCGGCTGACTTTTGAAAATAATTTCGGGTACTGGAGCGAGCCGCCGCTGCACTTCGAATTCTGTCCAGATTCGAAGTCCCTCTTGGTGCTGATCGATCAAAAATTCGTTCGCGATAAACCTATGCATGGGCTTTTTAAATACTAGGTCTCGATGGCCGCGGGCACTCGCGCCGTCGACACCTAATTTGCGTAGAAGTCTTGCCCCGTTATCGCCGAGCACGTATATGGAGCCACCGTTGTGCAGCGAACGAACCAGCACCAACCTGTCGTCAAGGAGTGAACGAATCGTAATCTGTGCCATCCGCATCCCGGCGCTCATGCCAGGCCAAACCAGTCGGGCGAGTTGGCGTGTCGTGAGGCCGCCGAAGCGATGAAGCCACCTCACGGTCGCTTCCCGGTTTTGCTCTGCAACGATGTTGCCGTCTGGGCGTTTTGAGTAAGTCATGCCCAGTATAGAAACCGGACGACATACCCTTCGCGGATGTTCGTACCCCTATTCGCCCCTCACTGCGTTCGGGGGCGAATAGTGAATGTGGCCGCTGCG